>JAITJA010000130.1 GCA_031279175.1 Odoribacteraceae bacterium | reverse complement strand
GTGCACCCGGGGGAGTGTCGCGGGGTCGTCGACGATGTATTCTACCGGCCCTTGCTGATTGATCGGCGAGGCGTTGTCGGCGAGGTCGGCGAGGTCCGGGATGTGTGGCGCGATGGCCTTGCTCCCGTCCCACTGGGCTGCCTGGTAGCCACCAGACGACGCGACGAGCGGCGCGATGCTCCCGGCGCGGTTGTAATTATAGAGGTAGACGGCGGTCAGCGCGAACTTGTCGCGGATGTTCGTGCCGGAGACGGCGGAGATGTCGTCGAGGACGGAGACGTCAACGCGCGCGACGGCGCGAGTGAGCTGGATCAGGTCGTTGATCTTGTCGCTGTTCTCGTTGATTTCCACGGAAGGGAGGTATCCCCACATGGGGAATCCTGTCGTGGCCATCGCCCCCGTGGTGGAGAAGGCGATCTTGTCGAGGATGTCGGCGCGAGAGACGACGGTGGTGGCAATGGTGTTGGGGGCTGGCGCGACGGCGGCGATTTCCGCTCGCGCGTTGGCGATCACGACCACGTTGTACGTGCCGAGTGGCAGCTTGACGGTGAAGGTTTTCTTTTCTTCGGTGGCGGACGCGTCGGCGGCAGGCTGGATGTCCTTCCCGGGGGCGCGGTAGTAGAAGTTATCGTTCGCGCCGGTGGTGAAGAGTAGCACGTCTATTACGTTGACGTTGTTCTCTGCTTTCGTTCCCTCGACGCGGGTGGCCGGCGAACCGGGCATCGAGAGCGAGAGGGTGACAAGGGCCGTGCTGTCACCGGCATGAATGTTGTCATTACCGTGAAAATCACGGATGCAGGACGCGAGCGAGAGTGCTACTGCCAGTAACGCTACCGCGCCGCGACTCGTCGTCCCCGCTCCCCGCGCGATCGCGTGACAGGCAAAAAAGAACCGGGATCTTTCCCCCGAAAGATTCCGGCGCTCGCGCTGTTTCCACCCGTTGATAACAAAAGATTCTACTTTCCGTGACCGTCCCGGTAGCTTCGCGTTGTTTAATGCACTCGTGATAGTTGTCCTTTTCATGACTCGTTTCTTTAAAGCTTTGATGTTGTCTGTTTCTGTTCGCGAATATATGGTACAGAAATTAAGAAAACAATAGTGATATCCTTTTTTTTTCGCGGGTATCTTCCAGCGCGCACTCTTAAATTGTCCGTCCCCCGCGCGTCCGCGCTCCCGGGCACACCTTATTATATACCCCCGCGCGTGTTGCAGGTATGCCGTCGACTATCGCGACTAATAAATAAGGTGTGTTTCCTGTTTCGTTCCCCGCCCGTCCCCGCCCGTTCCCCGTCCCGTTGCTGAAGAAAAAAAACGCTCGCGGCCGGGTGACGCGGGAAAAGTAGTACCTTTATGGCGAAATTTAGAACGAGGAGATTTATACATGAAAATCGCGATATTCGGGTGGGTTATTCAAGAGCATTTCTACGTCTACTTGAAACAATTGCTGCAGGAACTGGCGCGCCGGGAGGTGTCTGTCTCCTGCTATTCCCCGCTGTACCTTTATATAATAAAGGAGCGGGAGGAATTTTCCTCTCACTTTCACGCGCTCTTCGACGAGGAGGCCCCGCTGGAGACGGACACGGATCTCTTGATCAGTATCGGCGGGGACGGCACGTTTCTCGACGCGGTGTGCCACGTGAAAGATAGCGGCATTCCCGTGCTCGGGATCAACTGCGGGCGGATGGGCTTCCTGGCTAACGTGGCCCGGGAAGAGATCATGCAGGTCGTCGCCCTGTTGTGCGATCGCCGTTTTGACGTTGAGCAACGGGCACTGCTGCAGCTGGAGATGGAGAATAACCCTTTCTCTTTTGGCTATGCCCTGAATGACGCGTGCGCGCTGAAAACAGAGACGGCCTCCATGTTGAAAATACACGCGTATATCGAGGAAGAATACTTGACCACCTACTGGGCAGATGGCTTGATCGTGGCCACGCCCACGGGATCCACGGCTTACTCGTTGAGCGGCGGCGGCCCGATCCTCTTCCCGACATGCGAGGATTTAATATTAACGCCGGTAAGCCCTCATAACTTGAACCAGCGCTCGTTGGTGATCCCCCGCACGGAGAGAATCCGCCTCCGGGTAGAGAGCCGTTCGTCGGATTTCATGTTGCGCCTGGACTCGAGGGTACAACGGGTGACGAGTAGTCAGGAATTATATGTATCTTCGGCCGGTTTTAAGTTGAACATGGTGAAGATTCCAACCCCGGGATATTACGAGGCCCTGCGAAATAAACTGGGATGGGGAGAGGATAAACGAAACCGCGAGTGAACGAATATAAAAAATTGAATGGAGAGAAATAAAAACACGAGTGTCAATACTGAACGGGAGACGCCCGGGCACGTGGCTATTATCATGGACGGTAACGGGAGATGGGCAAGTGAGAGAGGACTGGAACGCTGGCAAGGACACAAGGAAGGCGTGGAGACGGTGCGACGCGTGCTCGAGGCCAGCGGGGAGATGGGTATAAAATACCTGACCCTTTACACGTTTTCGATCGAGAACTGGAATCGCCCCGGGCAGGAAGTGAGCATGTTGATGAGCCTGATGGTAGATGCTATCCTGTCGGAAACAGATAACTTGATGAGACAACAGGTGAAGGTGAAGGCAATCGGCAACCTGAAGGATCTGCCGGTCGACGTGCGCGAGAAGTTGATGGACTTGATCCGGGTAACAGCCTCGAACACGGGAGTGGTGTTGGTGTTGGCCCTGAGTTATGGCGCCAGGTGGGAAATATTGCAAGCAGCCAGACAACTGGCCATTGATTACAAGGAGGGCAGGGTGACGGAACTGGAGGCGCTGGATGTAGAGGATTTCGCCCGTTACCTGACGACCGATGAAATTCCCGACCCGGATTTATTGATCCGCACGAGTGGCGAGTGCAGGTTGAGCAACTTCCTGTTATGGCAGATCGCGTATACCGAGCTCTATTTTGTGGATAAATTATGGCCAGACTTTGAAAAAGAAGATTTATATTTGGCCGTTCAAAACTTCCGGAAACGAGAGAGACGTTTCGGGAAGACCGGAGAACAAATAAATAAAATAGAATAATCAGATGATAAAAAAGATATTACCCCTATTCCTGTTGTTCATTTGTTTTCACCGGCTTGAAGCGCAAGTCGATAGCGTGGAGGTTAATTACTCGGATCCCAAGATGTACGAGTTGGCAGGAATAGAGGTCGTGGGGGCCGAAGATCAATATGACCCGGCGACGATTTTGCAACAGTCCGGGTTACGGGTGGGCCGAATCATTCGTATCCCCGGCGACGAGATAACGAATGCTATCAAGAAATTGTTCGCCACGGGGATGTTCTCGAATGTCGTCATAACAGTGAACAGAATAGAAGGGGATAAGATTTACTTGGATCTCCATATACAAGGACTCCCCCGCCTTTCCAAAATCAATTTTATCGGGCTGAAAAAATCCGAGGAGACTAAAATCCGGGAGAAAACAGAGATGTTCAGGGGAACGCAGGTCAGTGACAATAAGATTAGAATATTGAAGATCCAAGTCGAGCGTTACCTGAAAGATAAAGGATTCTATAACTTGTCGGTGAATACTATTCAACGGGACGACCCGGAGCAGAAGAATAACGTGATACTCGACGTGATCATCGAGAAAAATAACAAGATCAAAATATCGGAGATCGTGATACGCGGGAATAGCGAGGTGAAAGACCGGAAGCTTAAGGGCGCCATGAAGAAAACCAAGGAGAGGTCTATCATCAATATTTTCAAATCAGCGAATTATATCCAGAAGAACTTCGAGGAGGATCGCTATAATTTAATTAATAAATACAACGAGATCGGTTACCGGGATGCCGTGATCCTCTCCGATAGCGTGGTGTCTATTTCTCCCAAGCGGGTGAAGATATATATCGACGTGCAAGAGGGTAACAAGTATTATTTTAATGATATTTCCTGGGCAGGGAACACGATGTATAACTCGGAGGTGTTGTCCAATATCTTGGGGATCAAAAAAGGTGACGTGTATAATAGCAAATTGTTGGAAGAGCGGTTGCTAAAAGATGATGACGCGGTCATGAATATCTACCAGAATAATGGTTATCTCTTTTCACGCATGGATCCGCTCGAGATCATTCACGGGAATGATTCCATTAACCTGGAGATTCGAGTAATCGAGGGCCCCAAGGCCGTTATTAACAGGGTGAAGCTTAAAGGAAACACGACAACGCACGAGCACGTGGTTCGTCGGGAATTATATACCTATCCAGGCGAGTACTGGAGCCGGGAAGACGTGATGCGTAGTTTGCGGGAATTGGCCACGCTGGGATATTTCGACCCGGAAAAGCTTGACGTCGACCCGCGATCTAACCCGGAGGATGGTACCGTGGATATTACTTATAAGGTAGAAGAGAAGTCTAATGACAAGTTCGAACTCTCCGGGGGATGGGGGGCCGGCATGATTATCGGTTCGGTGGGATTGACCTTCTCGAACTTTTCTATACGCAATATATTCAACAGGAGCGCTTATTATCCCCTGCCTAAAGGGGATGGGCAGACCTTGACCCTCAACGCGCAAACGAACGGGAAATATTACTCCCAGTTTAGTCTCTCGTTCATGGAGCCGTGGCTGGGAGGACGACGCCCGAACGCCTTTAGTGCTTCTATCTATTTCTCTCGCCAGACCGGTTATTCCAGCGCCTATAATAATTCCTACATGGTAAAGCCTTCACAAACCACCACGAGTAATCAACTGATGTTGACTTACGGTGTGAACGTGGGATTGGGACGACGCCTGAAATGGCCGGACAATTATTTCCAGATGAACACGACCATGTCGTTTCAACGGTACGAGTTGAAGAATTGGGCTTATTATATCATTAGCAACGGGAACTCGAATACCCTTTCCCTCTCGACGACTATCCGGAGGAGTTCGATATTTAACCCGATCTTCCCGAAGTCCGGGAGCGATTTCTCGTTGGCGGTAACCCTTACCCCTCCTTACTCGCTCTTCTCCACGCGAGACATGGAAACGGAGAAGGATCGTATAAAATACCGGTGGATCGAATACCACAAGTGGAAGTTCGTGGGCAAGGTATATGTCCCGCTGACTTCCGGGCCGGTGGATGATATAAAGCGTCCCCTCGTGCTCTACACGGGAATCCAGTACGGCTACCTGGGATCGTATAACAAGTTCCGACAATCGCCTTTCGAAGGCTTCGAGATGGGAGGTGACGGAATGTCGGGAATGAGCACGTATGGCCGGGAATACATCGGGTTAAGGGGATACGAAAACGGGGCATTGACCAACGCGGGATCCAGTTTCATCGCTCCTAAATCCTCGGACGCGCGCCTCTACTCCAAGTTCACGATGGAATTACGCTACCCGATCATGCTGGGAGGATCGAACACGATTTACGCGTTAGCTTTCCTGGAAGCGGGGAACTCGTGGTACGCGTTGAAAGATTTCGAGCCGTTTAACCTCTACCGTTCCGCGGGAGTGGGAGTACGTATCTGGTTATCGATGTTCGGTATACTGGGAATTGACTGGGGATACGGTTTTGATGCAGTACCGACTCGTCCCGGTGCTTCTAAAGGACAGTTCCACTTCGTGTTGGGCCAAGAGTTTTAGGATTCACGGGTGATAAAAAAGTTTTGATCTCGTACCTTAATTATTAGAAGGAAAAAACATTACATTTGTACGTGTGAGTTTTAGAGAGTTTGAATAAAGTTTTAATTAAAAATAGAGACCATTATTATGAAGAAAAGTATTCAATTAGTGATGTTGGTAGCGTTCGTGTTTGCTGCTGTCACTGTTTCTGCACAAAGTGTAAAACCCATCAAGTTAGGCCATATAGAGACAGAAAAATTGATGGAAATTATGCCCGAGGTAAAGAAAGCTGAAGGAACTGCAAGGGCCAAAGGAGAGGAATACCAGAAAACTCTCGAAGAGATGTTGACCCAGAGAATCACGTTGGTAAAAGATTACCAGGATAATGAAAAAACCTACTCTGAAGTGAAGAAGAAATCTCTGGAACAAGAAATAGCAGATCTTGAAAGGCGGATACAACAGTTCAGGGAGAATGCAGAAGTAAACCTGCGATCGACCCAGGAAGAGTTATTTAAACCGATTTTCGAGAAGATCCAGAAAGCGATAAAACAAGTAGGAGACGAGAATAGCTTCACCTACATCTTCGAGATAGGATCAGGTGCTATTAATTATGTTTCTCCCGCGAGCGAGGACGTTCTACCGTTGGTAAAGAAAAAGCTGGGATTACTGTAATCATTTAAGATAAAGGATAGCTGTCTAAATGTTAGAAGATTTAGACAGCTATCTTGTTCTACAAGGGTAAAATCGGTAGGCCTGGTAATCAAAAAGATAAACGAATTGTTTGTTATGATTATTATGAAGATAAAGAGTTTTGCTTTAGTACTAATCGCTACCGTGTGTTTCACGAGTTTGAAAGCACAGAAACTGGCGGAAGGGACGCTTCACTTCCTACAAGGAGTGGAACACCTTCAGGTGGTTTTTGATTACAGTCACGTGTTAATTCAAGGTAATACAGAGGAGACGATATTCGCTATCAAGGGAAAAGAGTGGGCAGAGAAATGGGAAGAAGCAAAAACCACGACATTCTCCAAACAATTTATTGGTCATTTAAACAAGAACGTGAACGCGAGAAAGAAAGTACTGCTTTGTGGTGATTATCCTGACGTGGAATACCGCGCGACGGTTCGCGTTCTTACCATTGGACGGGTTTGGGGTATAACATGCGAAGTAATATTCACGAAAACAGGTCAAACCACTCCATTGGCCGTGATACGGAAACTCAAGGGAGACTCGAGAAGATGGGGCGGAATAGGAGGAATGGGTAGTAACACCTATCTTACAGGTTCTGCATTTTCTTTTGCAGGACAGAATCTGGGAATCTTCATGGCCAAGAAAATAAAATAAGAGATCTATGGCTCGTGCAGGGGAATCAATGCATCTAAAGGACAAGACCCGTTAGCGGACAAACACAAAGGGGTATGGAAACTGATTGTCCGATAGGGGTATTTGATTCGGGATACGGCGGTCTTACGATTTTGAAAGACATCACGCGCGAGTTGCCCGGATATGACTACATCTACCTGGGAGATAATGCCCGGACACCTTACGGGACTCGTTCGTACGACGTGGTGTACAAATACACGCGGCAAGCGGTAGAGAAACTATTCGAGATGGGATGTCACCTGGTCATTTTAGCCTGCAACACGGCGTCGGCCAAGGCCTTGCGGACGATCCAGCAAGTAGACGTGCCGCGAATTGATCCCGAGCGGAGAGTGTTGGGAGTAATTCGTCCGAGCGTGGAAGCGCTTGCCGGGTTCACGCGCAACGGGCACATCGGGATCATGGCCACGCGCGGCACGGTAACCTCCCGCTCTTACTTGTTAGAGATCGAAAAACTCTACCCCGGCAAAACATTACGCGTGACCCAGGAGGCGTGTCCGATGTGGGTACCACTCGTGGAGAACGACGAGCAAGATTCACCCGGGGCGGCCTTCTTCGTTCAACAGCACGTTTCCCGCGTGTTCAACGAGGACCCGGGAATCGATACCCTCATCCTGGCCTGCACGCACTACCCGCTGTTACGCGTCCAGATCGACCGTTACATCCCGGAAGGAGTGGCGGTGATAGAACAAGGCATGTTAATCGCTCGTAGTCTACAAGCCTACTTGCGGCGTCACCCCGGGATAGAATGGCGATTATCCCGGAGCGGCCAGATTTCCTACTATACCACGGAAAGTGAAGAGATGTTCGACCGGATGGGTAGCCGTTTCATGCAGGCTCCCGTGCGATCCGTGCGAATAGAATTATAAAAGACAGAAAAACCAAACCCCACGAGCGTATGAATGAACAAGAGATAATAAACGCCGCTTTCGAGGACCTGATGAACTCGTTGCGCAAAGAGACGACAGAAGAAAACCGGCAACTGATACGCGAGGCTTTCCAGTTAGCCAACGAGGCACATAAAGGAGTAAAACGAAAATCGGGAGTACCTTACATCCTGCACCCGATCGCGGTGGCCAAGATCGCCTCCGTGGAGATAGGCTTAGGGACGAAATCGGTGATGGCGGCCTTGTTACACGACGTGGTCGAGGATGCCAACTACACCATCGAGGACATTTCGATGCTTTTTGGGCCAAAGATTGCCTCGCTGGTTGACGGGCTGACAAAAATCAGTGGCGTGATGGGCATGAACACCACGAAACAAGCCGAGAACTTCCGGAAAATCATCCTGACCATCGCGGACGACGTGCGAGTCATCCTGCTCAAAATCGCCGACCGGCTACACAACATGCGCACGTTAGATTCGCTCCCGGAGCACAAGCGAGTAAAAATCGCCGGCGAGACCCTCTTCATATACGCCCCGCTGGCTCACCGGATAGGACTTTACGCCATCAAGAGCGAGCTGGAAGACCTGAGCTTGAAACACGAGAACCCCGACGAATACGCGTTATTGCAAGGACGCGTCCAGCGCTACCGGTATGATAACATGGACTTCGTTCAGCGCTTCATCTCGCCCATTCGGGAGCGACTCATCGAGAACGGTTACAAATTCGAGATCGTGACCCGCACCAAAAGCGTCTACTCGGTCTGGTCAAGAATGCAGCGGGAAAACATCACGTTTGACGAAATCCTTGACATCCTGTCCGTGCGCGTCATCTTTGACCCCAAGGACGACCAGCCCGAGAAATGGCAATGCTGGCACATCTACTCCCTTGTCACCGACCTCTACAGCCCCAGGCAAGAAAGCATCCGGGACTGGATCAGCGTCCCCAAGTCCAACGGTTACGAGGCGCTACACGTGACGGTAATGAGGCCGGGCGGCGGATGGATCGAGATACAGGTCCGCACCACGCGCATGGACGACATCGACGAAAAAGGCCTGGCAGCCCAATGGAAATACAGGAAAGAAGACGCCGACCCCATCTCCGAGTTAGACAAATGGCTAATCAACATCAAGGAAATGTTAGAACGGACAGACTCTGGAGCGCTGGAACTGCTCGACGACTTCAAGCTAAACCTGTTTGCCAAAGAAATACAGGTATTCACCCCGAAGGGAGACAAGAAAACCCTTCCCAAGGGGGCCACCGTCCTGGACTTTGCCTACGAGATACACACGGAACTCGGGAACGCCTGCATCGGCGCCAAGGTCAACCACGTGTTAGAACCCGTGAGCCACGTGCTACACGATGGCGATCAGGTAGAAGTACTCACCAGCGACACGCAAGTCCCCCACGGCGACTGGATAAACTTCATCGTCACGGCCAAAGCCAAACACCACATCATGGCCACCTTCCGCAAGGAACGCAAGGAGCAAATCAGGAAAGGCATGGTAATCTTCGAAAACCTGCTATCAAAGACAGACAACACCCCGACGCAAGAACTACTGAACCGCGTGCTACTGCACCTGAAACTGGGAGAAAAGGACGACCTTTACCTGGGCCTGTTCAAGCAACAAATCTCGACCGAAGAAGTTCGCAAGGCATTGAAAAGGAAGTCCAAGAATAAACTCATGCACTACTGGAAACTGCAATTCTTCAAGAGCGACAAAGAGCGAACATCCTCCAACGGGCAAACCGCGAACACGGGAAACAATAAAGAAACAGAACAAAACGACGATATACCCAACGTCATCATCGCCCCCGACTGCAACCCGATCCCGGGCGACGACGTGGTCGCCTTGAAAATAGACGAGGGGAAAATCATCGTTCACAAGCGCAAATGTCCCGAGGCCATTCGATTGATGGCGAGCCACGGCGACCGCATAGTACCGGTAAAATGGGTAAGCTACAAGGTCGTCTCCTTCCTCGCGGCCATTCGCCTGAGTGGCATCGACACCATCGGTATCGTGAGCGAGATCACCCGCGTCATCTCGAAAGAAAACAACGTGAACATGCGCTCCGTCCACTTCGACACCAAAGACGGCATCTTCGATGGAATCATCTACTTGTACATCCAAAACACGGCGGACTTGACCAGCCTCATGACGCGGATCGCCTCGTTAAATGGCGTCGAGAAAGTCATCCGCGTGGAAAACATAGAAGCCGGTGAATTTTCATCGAGAAAATAACGGGAACTTTCAATTTTATTGTACCTTGGCGAGGCTATAAAAACATTCATCAAATCAATGGAAAAGATAAAAGAAACGGTCAAAGAGATATTCACCGCCTACTTGCGACAAAAAAAATACAGGAAAACACCCGAACGGTACGCCATCTTGGACGAGATCTACTCGCATGCCGGACACCTCGACATAGAATCGCTATACCGCTTCATGAAAAGCAAGAACTACAGGGTGAGCCGGGCAACATTATACAACACGATAGACCTCCTCCTGGAGTGTAAACTCGTGATAAAACACCAGTTCGGGGACAACATCGCGCAATTCGAGAGAGCCTACAACAACAAAAAACACGAGCACCTCGTCTGCAAAACTTGCGGGAAAGTCGAGGAATTCGCCGAACCCTGCCTCGAGGAAATCGTCAAACACGTCGAACAAACGTACGATTTCTCCGTGCACCACTACCTCTTGTACATACACGGCGTGTGCAAGGAATGTAAAAATAACAACAAGCAATAGCAAAACAATACCTTATAAATAAATCAAATGAAAGTAGATGTACTATTGGGATTACAATGGGGAGACGAGGGAAAAGGAAAAATAGTAGACGTGCTAACGCCGGGATACGACGTCGTCACGCGATTCCAGGGAGGACCGAACGCCGGACACACCCTCGAGTTTAACGGGAAAAAACACGTCCTCAGGTCAATCCCCTCCGGAATATTCCAGGGAAACAAAATCAATATCATCGGGAACGGCGTGGTGCTCGACCCCGCGTTGTTCAAAAACGAGGCCGGGGATCTCGCTGACGCCGGGCATGACCTGAAAGAAAAACTATACATCTCGAAAAAAGCACACCTCATCCTTCCCACCCACCGCCTCCTCGACGCCGCACAGGAAATCGCCAAGGGAGACGCCCGGGTCGGGACCACCGGGAAAGGCATCGGCCCCGCTTACACCGATAAAATAGCGAGAACAGGGCTACGCGTCGGGGATCTCTTCCACGACTTCGAGAAAAAATATGCCAGGGCAAAAGCCCGGCACGAACACCTGCTCGCCGCCCTCTCGTACCCGGTCGACCTCGCCGGGATGGAGCAAGAATGGTGGCAAGGAATAGAATACATGAAACAATTCCACCTCGTCGACAGCGAACACCTCGTCAACCGCCTCCTCGAAGAAGGAAAACATATCCTGGCCGAGGGAGCGCAAGGCACCATGCTCGACGTCGACTTTGGATCTTACCCCTTCGTGACCTCCTCCAGCACGATATGTGCCGGGGCTTGCACCGGCCTGGGAGTCCCGCCGGGAAAAATCGGGGAGGTCATCGGGATATTCAAGGCCTACTGCACGAGAGTCGGGAGCGGTCCTTTCCCCACCGAGCTGAAAGACGACACGGGGGATAAACTCTGCGAGATCGGGCACGAGTTCGGCTCCGTCACCGGGCGCCGGCGTCGTTGCGGCTGGTTAGACCTCGTCGCCCTCCGTTACGCCATCCGTCTCAACGGCGTGACGCGCCTGGTCATGATGAAAAGCGACGTCCTCGACACCTTCGAAACCATCAAGGTGTGCACCTCCTACCGCGTCGACGGGCAAGAAACCACCGACTTCCCCTTCGAAGCGCGAGAAAATATCGAACCGCTCTACGCCGAGCTGCCGGGATGGAAAACAGACCTCACCCGTCTCTCCTCGGAAGACGAATTCCCCGTGGAATTCAAGCACTACCTCGATTTCCTCGAGGAACAACTCGGGATTCCCGTCCGTATCATCTCCGTGGGGCCGGACCGCGAGCAAACGATAACGCGCCGCGCCCGTTAACAGCGAGCAGGCAGGCACGGGCGGGAGAGATCCCGCCCTTTTTGTTTCATTGTAAACAACATGAGTTGGGCACGGGCCGGTTCTCCCCGGGCAATTGTCGGGGATATAGAAAAAGAGAGAAGACATGAACCACTTGTCTCTATTCTTGTTCTTTTGAAACAGCGCCCCCGGGTAAAATGACGGTTGCTCAAACTCGCGAATTGTACGCGAGGGAATAACAAGATGTTTGACATCTCGCGGACTATATACCCTCTCCCAGGGAGATGTTTGTCGTTTGACAAACTACATATGCATCCAAAA
>JAITJA010000204.1 GCA_031279175.1 Odoribacteraceae bacterium | reverse complement strand
TTTCCGGAGTTCCGGAAACGCGTTTCCGCGCGGATTCATGGTTTCCGGAGTTCCGGAAATGATGAATCCAAGTGGATTCATGTTTTCCGGAGTTCCGGAAACGCGTTTCCGCGCGGATTCATGTTTTCCGGAGTTCCGGAAATGATGAATCCAAGTGGATTCATGTTTTCCGGAGTTCCGGAAACGCGTTTCACGGTGGATTCATGGTTTCCGGAGTTCCGGAAATGATGAATCCAAGTGGATTCATGTTTTCCGGAGTTCCGGAAACGATATTGCCGAGTGGATTCATGGTTTCCGGAGTTCCGGAAAGGATACCGGGACGTTCCGGTGGGGATTTAGTCTCGCGGGATTCAGATAACGAATTGCGCGGTAGAGCGGCTACGCTGCTCGACGAGGACAACACGATCGCCGATAATCTCCCGGATCATCTCGTCGGTATAATGCCGGATGGTGACAAGGCGCACGTTATCGTTATAGCGGACGCCGAACTCCTGCTGCAACTCGCGGATAAAATCGGGGAGGATAGCGGGATGATTGTCGACACAGAACGTGAAACTGATGGCGGAATTCTGCATGAGATTCAACTTGAGCCTGTAGCGGGCGAGGATGGAGAAGACGCGGCTCAGCTTCTCCTCGGCGATAAACGAGAAGTCGCGAGGAGTAAGCGTCAGGAGCAGTTGATCCTCCTTGTTAATATAGACCGGTGGCAGATCGATCCAGTGATCGAAATCCCGGATGACAGTTCCGGTGGACTCGGGATAGAGAAACGAGCGGGCGTGTAGCGGGATGCCCTTGTTCTGGAGGGGTTTTATCGTCTTCGGGTGGATAATTTTCGCGCCGAAATGCGTGAGTTCGATGGCTTCCTTGTACGGCATCTGGCTGATGATAACGGCGGCGGGGTACTCCTTCGGGTCGGCGTTCATGACCCCTGGCACGTCCTTCCAGATGGTAACGCGCGAGGCGTCGAGGAGATTAGCGAGGAGCGCGGCGGTATAATCCGACCCCTCGCGCCCGAGCGTCGTGGTTTGTCCGTCGGTAGTCCCGGCGATAAACCCTTGCGTGACGTAACGGTTGACGTCGCGGAAGTGGAAAGCCTCTCGGCAGCGCGCGCGGGAGGCTTCAAGATCGACGTTAGCGTTCCTGTAACAGTGATCGGAGAGCAGGTACTTCCGGATGTCGACGTAGTGGTTGTCGACGCCGTTCGCGGCGAGGTAATCGGAGACGATGCCGGTAGAGAGGAGCTCGCCGAAAGGGATCAGGCGGTCGTACTCGTGATCGTACCCGGCGGGAGAAAGCTCCTCGTCGAGGATCCGTTCGATGTCGGTGACGACGCGTTCGAGGCGTCTGGCGGCGGCGTTGCCGGTGGGGAAAAGATCGGCGATAATCGCGGCGTGGAAGAGCCGTAACTCGTCGAGGTGCAGCGCGGCGCGTTGGGCGTCCTTCTTGACGCGCGCCTCGCACACCCGCTCGAGCAGGTTGGTCATTTTTCCCATTGCCGAGACGACGACGACCAGTTGTCCCTCGTGTTTCTTGACGATCGCGGCGAGTTTTTTCACGCCCGAGGCATCCTTGACGGATGCCCCGCCGAATTTAAATATCTCCATGTGCTGTTATAGTTTACAAGTAAAGGTGGCGTTTAACCGTTAAACATTACGTCGGGCCTGTTACTGTTTGCCGGATTGTAACCCGCGTGTTGTTTTTATTGTATATTCGCGAGGCAAAAGTAATCATTTAGTGTCATGTTCATGCATAAAGTTACCACATTAAATCAGTTCATCGTCGAGCGCCAGGCTGAGATTCCCGGCGCGACGGGAGAGTTCTCGCGGCTATTGCATCACGTCGGGATCGCGGCCAAGAAGGTGCACCGGGAGGTAAACAAGGCCGGTCTGGTAGACATCCTGGGGCGCGTCGGTACGGTGAACGTGCAGGGAGAGAACCAGCAGAAGCTGGACGTGTTCGCCAACGCGACGTTCATGGACGAGCTGCGGGCGAGCGGGGAGTGTTGCGGCGTGGCGACGGAGGAGAACGAGGGGATCGTGGTATTTGACGAGGAGTTGTGCCGTGAAGGGAAATACGTCGCGTGCATGGACCCGCTTGACGGCTCGAGTAATATAGACGCGAACGTGTCGGTGGGGACGATCTTCTCGATCTACCGCCGGAAGTCGGCCGTCGGGGAGTGCCCGGTGGAGTCGGACTTCCTGCAGGTCGGCACGGAGCAGATCGCGGCGGGCTACGTGATCTACGGTTCGTCGACGATGCTGGTGTACACGGCGGGACGGGGCGTGAATGGCTTCACGCTGGACACGTCGATCGGGGAGTTTTGCCTCTCGCATCCCCTCGTCCAGACGCCGGCGCGGGGGCGTATTTACTCGATCAACGAGGGGAACTACGTGAACTTCCCCGTGGGGGTGAAGAAATATATAAAGTATTGCCAGGAGATCGACGAGGAGGGGGGACGCCCGTACACGTCGCGGTATATCGGTTCGCTGGTGGCCGATTATCACCGGAACATGCTGCACGGCGGGCTGTTTCTCTACCCGGAGACGAACGCGTACCCGGAGGGGAAGCTGAGGTTGGTGTACGAGTGCAACCCGGTGGCGTTTATCGCGGAGCAGTCCGGCGGGATGGCCACGGACGGGACGCGGCGGGTGCTGGAGCTTGTCCCGGGGTCGTTGCACCAGCGAGTACCGTTCTACGCGGGCTCGCGGGAGATGACGCGGAAGCTGATGGAGTTCCTGGAGTTTTTCAATAACATTTAAACCGAGAATATGATCGCGAAAGAATTGATGAACCCGGCGAGCATCGTCGTCGTGGGAGGGTCGGACGACCCGTACAAGCCGGGAGGGGCCGTGCTGAGAAACCTGAAGGACGGGACGTTCAAGGGGAAGATACACGTGGTGAACCCGAAGGCCGACCGCGTGCAGGGGATCGTCGCGTGCAAGGACGCGCGGGAGCTGCCGGCGGTGGAGATGGCGATCCTCGCGATCGCTGCCCGGTATTGCCCGGAAGTCGTCGAGGTGCTGGCCCGCGAGAAGGGGACGCGGGCGTTTATCATCCTCTCCGCCGGCTTCCACGAGGAGGGAGAAGAGGGGGCGCGGCTCGAGCGGCAAGTCGCGGAGACAATCGATTCCGTCGGCGGCACGTTGATCGGGCCGAATTGCATCGGCGTGCTGACGAGCAATTACAACGGGGCGTTTACCTCCCCGACGCCGCGCCTCGACCCCACCGGCGTGGACCTGATCTCCGGGTCTGGGGCTACCGCGATCTTTATCATGGACGCCGGGATGCAGAAGGGGATCAAGTTCAATAGCATGTTCTCCGTCGGCAACTCCGCGCGGGTAGGCGTGGAGGAGGTGCTGGAGTTCCTGGACGAGTCGTTCGACCCGGAACGTAGCGCGCGGATCAAGCTGCTGTACATGGAGAGCATCGACAAGCCGGCGAAGTTGCTGAAACATGCCGCGTCGCTGGCGCGCAAGGGATGTCGCCTCGCCGCCATCAAGTCGGGGGGATCTGCTGCCGGTAGTCGCGCCGCCTCCTCGCACACGGGGGCGTTGGCCAGCCCCGATATTGCCGTGGACGCGTTGTTCCGGGCCGCGGGCATCGTCCGGTGTCACGGGCGCGACGAGCTGATGACCGTCGCCGGGATCTTTACCTACCCGGAAGCTCGCGGGAAAAACATGGCCGTGATCACGCACGCCGGCGGCCCCGCCGTGATGCTGACGGACGCCCTCTCGAACGGCGGGATGGAAGTGCCGCGCATCGAGGGAGACAAGGCCGCGGAGCTGCTGGCGAGGCTCTTCCCCGGGTCGTCGACGGGAAACCCGGTGGACTTCCTCGCTACCGGTACTGCCGGGCAGCTGGGGTATATCATCGACGCCTGCAACGACGACTTCGACGGCATCGACGCGATGGCCGTCATCTTCGGTAGCCCCGGCCTCTTCCCCGTGCACGACGTCTACGAGCTGCTCGACCGGAAGATGAGCACCTCGCGCAAGCCGATATACCCCGTCTTCCCGTCGCTACAATACGTGCGCGAGGAGATCAATGCCTTCGTCGCCAGGGGCCGCGCCTATTTCCCCGACGAGGTACTCTTTGGCGAGGCCTTGTGCAAGGTCTTCCGGACGCCGCCCCCGCGCCCGGTATCCCCGGGACTACCGCCGGTAGACGTCGCGGCCATTCGCGCCGTCATTGATAGCTCCGGCGACGGCTACCTCTCTCCCGGCGAGGTACACCGGTTGCTCGACGCTGCCGGCATCGCCCGCGCGCCGGAGGGAATCGCCAACAACGAGGAGGAGGCCGCGCGCGTGGCCGCGTGGATTGGCTTCCCGCTGGTGATGAAGGTCGTGGGACCGGTACACAAGTCGGATGTTGGCGGCGTCGCGCTCGGCGTGAGCAGCGAGGAAGAGGTACGCCGCGAGTTCCGGAGGATGATGTGCATCAAGGATACCCGCGCCGTCACGCTGGCGCGGCAGTTACGCGGCGCCGAGGTTTTCATCGGGGCAAAGCGCGACGACAAGTTCGGGCATACCGTCCTCTACGGTCTCGGCGGCATCTTCATAGAGGTGCTGAAGGACGTGAAGGCGAGCCTGGCCCCCTTCGCCGCGGACGAGGCGCTCGCGCTGATCCGCGAGCTACGCGCTTACAAGATGATCCAGGGCGCGCGCGGGCAAGAGCCGGTGAACGAGGAGCATTTCGCCGAGACGGTGGCGCGCGTGTCGGTGCTGGTGACGGTGGCCCCGGAGATCTTCGAGATGGACCTGAATCCCCTCCTGGGAACGCGCGCGGGGGTCGTGGCCGTCGACGCGCGCGTGCGGGTGGAGAGACAACGCGGGTAAAAATCGCGACGGGTAGTTGACAATGAATACTTTTATTATACCTTTGCCCCGCCTATCGAGAATAGGAACGTTACATTAAAAATCAAACAACAATGGCAACTAAAATTAGATTAGCAAGACACGGACGGAAGTCCAAACCTTTCTACCATGTAGTGGTAGCTGACAGCAGGGCGCCGCGAGACGGGCGCTATATCGAGCGGATCGGATCTTATAACCCGATTACCGATCCCGCGACTATCGACCTGGATATCGACCGGGCGTTGTACTGGCTATCCGTCGGGGCGCAACCTACCGACACGGCGCGGTGGATCCTCTCGCACGAGGGCGTGTTACTGAAAAGACACCTGCAAGGAGGGGTCAAGAAAGGCGCTTTCGACGAGGCTACCGCCAACGAGAAGTTCGAGGAGTGGAAAAAGGAGAAGGTGAACAAGATTCGAACCAAGATCGCGGGCCTGATGGACGAGAAGAAAAGCAAGGATAACGCGCGGCTCGAGGCCGAAACAAAAATAAAGGAGGCTCGCGCCGAGGTGATCGCCAAGAAACTGGCAGAGATCGCCGCCGAGAAAGCCAAGGCCGCAGCAGCAGCGCGGGCCGAGATCGAGAACGCTGCTAACGAGAGTATCGCCGCCGCTGCTGCCGAGGCAGAAGCCGCCGCCAAGGTAGAGGCTCCCGCCGCCGTCGAGGAAGCTCCCGCGGTTGTCGAGGAAGCGCCTGTCGTCGCGGAGACTCCCGCTACCGAGGTTCCCGTTGCCGTCGAGGAAGCCCCCGCGGTTGTCGAGGAAGCGCCTGTCGTCGCGGAGGCTCCTGCTACCGAGGCTCCCGTTGCGGAGACTCCTGCTACCGAGGCTCCCGCCGCGGAATAACGCGAGACAAGGATGATCGACGAGAAAGATCACGCGAGCATAGGAAAGATCGGTCACCCGTACCGTTCGCGGGGAGAGGTGATCGTCTACACGGGCCGCGATCTTCGCTCGTTCCAACCCACCGAACCGGTGTTCCTTCATTTAGAAGGGGCGCCGGTTCCTTTTTACATCGCGCGCGGGGGCGTTACCCGTCGCAATGCCACCTCGTTTATCGTGAAATTCGACTACATCGACTCCATCGAGCAGGCCGGGCGGATCGCCGGGCTCGATCTCTTCGCGAGGGAAGAGAGGCCGGGGGTCGAGGAAGAAGAACATGAACATGTACCCCTGCCCGGGCTGCCCGACGTGATTGGTTTTTCCGCGCTCGACCTGCTGACGGGAGAGACCGGGGAGGTCGTCGACGCGGCGAATTATGCCGGGAACATTCTCCTCTCTATCCGCCTGCACTCCCGGGAGATCCTGCTGCCTTTCTCCGGCGCGTACATCAAGGAGATCGTGCCCGGGGAGCGCCTCCTGCGCGTGGAAATCCCCCTCGAGCTAAAAGAATTAAATTACTGAGACGCGAAACGGGGGGGGGCAATGTCATTGCACGTTCCCTGCCGTTCCCTGCCGTTCCCTACCGTTCCCTGTCATTCCCCTGTCATTCCCATTGCTATTCCCACTGTCATTCCCCATTGTCATTCCCACTGTCATTCCCCACTGTCATTCCCCTGCTATTCCCATTGTCATCCCCCCTGCGCCTTGTAAATAGTCCCCGGTAATGCCCCGGGAAACGAATAGGAAAAGAGCCATCAGGAAAAAAGTCAAAAAAAAGAAGAGATTTTCTTCGTGCAAACAAAATTTCGCTACATTTGTCCGCGTCACGACAACAGTATTTACCACGAAACAAACAACAACCGACATGGAACACCAGTACAACATGATTACTAACAGGAAAAAATCTTCCGTGTTAAGTATTTTTATAGATAAAAAGTTTGGCAGTGTGGGGGATTATCTTAACACACACACACACACACACACACACACACACACACACAGTACTCAAATAGTTACGGGTTTCACGGGTTGAACTATAGACCATCCCGAGAGACATTTAGAAGACATCCCCGCCAGCGGGAAAAAA
>JAITJA010000071.1 GCA_031279175.1 Odoribacteraceae bacterium | reverse complement strand
CGGATTCTTACACGATCACGGCGGATGCTAACAAGCAACTGGTCTTGACAGTTACCGACGCGGAGAAGTTCTGGAAACAGACGCGGTATCTCGTGGTGGTCATCTAACAAGTAGCCTTTTCTCGCGTTTTTAAGCATAACAAATCTGTTGGTCCCGGGGACACGCGTTCCCCGGGATTTTTTTTGTCTCTTCCTGCCGCGCGTGAAAACGCCGGGTAATCGCTACCGGCATCCCGCTCGACGGGGAACTTCCCCTGCGGCAATGCTTTCGCGTTTACCCGGCGCTCGTCCGAGATATGATTGTCTATTCCAACACCTCTTTTAATCCTTCTAACCACGCGTCCACGCGCGCACCGGTCAGGTGCTCCTCGTTACCGTCGTCCAGCGGCAGGCCAACGAATTTCCCGTCTACCAGCGCTACCGAGGAGTCGTACGTGTACCCTTGATCCGCCACGGAGCCGACAAAGCGGCAGCCGCTCCCTTGCAAATCCTCGTAGATAATCCCCAGCGCGTCGCAGAACGAGGAGCCGAACGAGGCACTGTCACCACAACCGAAAAGCGCGACACTCTTCCCCGACAGGTCCTGTTGCTTCAAGTCATCGAGGAAGGTATACCAGTCGTCCTGTAGTTCGCCGACGCCCCACGTGGATGACCCGAGGAGGAGCACGTCGTACTTGTCGACAGCGTCCGATAGCGTTTCCGCCACGTCATGGACGTCTTTGTCTTCCACGCCCAACTTACCGGCGATCAACTTTGCCACGGCCCCGGTACTACCTGTCGTGGAGCCATAAAATATTCCAACTTTCTTCATTATCATGTCGATTTATGTTTAACGCGAGCAAAGGTAGAGGCCGCGCTACCCGCGGGAAATCCCCACGAGTAGTGAAAACGCGAACGGGGCATCCCCATGAATAGCGACAATCTCTCACCGCCGGTACGAGGCCGGACAAGTAGCGGTAGCGAGCGTGCGCTGGACGTGTTGACTTCCCGGGACGATTTCTCAACCGGGTTGCAGGTCTCGCGAAGACGATTCAAGAACGATGGGGGGGGCGAACCTCCCGGGGATCTCTCGCGGCTTTGCCTCTCCACGCTGTGTTTGCGCGAGATGAAGAGGCCACGGCGAGAGGATGCGGAGAAATATCTCAAAAGGTTTGCCGGATTGCGGCATAGGCCTTATTTTCGCGCTGATTTATTAACTAAATTGTTTCAATATGGCTTACGTTATTTCGGATGATTGTATTTCTTGCGGTGCATGTGAAGCTGAGTGCCCCGTGGGAGCGATCTTCATGGGTGATGAACACTACGAGATCAACGCGGACGAATGTACCTCGTGCGGTGCTTGCGCGAGTGTCTGTCCCGTTGAAGCCCCGGCAGCAAAGTAATCACCAACAGCAAGAGAAAGTCCACCCCCTTACCGGGGGTGGCTTTTTTATTGCCCGTGACGAAACCAGGGATTTTCGTGTATATTCGCGACAGGGGTATGAACCTCAATTCATTTACCATGTAATCCGAATGACCATGAGAACGATTAAAGACAAGGAGACGCGAGATTTGTATTGCACCACCTGTATAGAGGGGCCGCACTCGCTATTTAGCGAGCTGGATGATGATAGCAAAAGCCTCCTCCGGCAAACCGCTATCTGCCGGAGTTACAAGAAAGGCGAACGCGTGTACGAGGAAGGTAACCTGCCCGCGGGGCTTACCTGTCTGATCGTTGGAAAGGTGAAGATCACGAAGAAAGGCGTCTCCGGGCGCGCGCAGATCGTGCGCATGGCCAAGCCTGTTGGTTTTATTGGCTATCGCGCGTTTTTCGCCGAGGAGAATCACATTGCCACTGCCGAGGCAATCGAGGATTCAGTCATCTGTATCATGAAAACGGAACTGGTTGTCGGGATCGTGAGGAGTAACTCCAACTTCGCGATGAACATCATCCGGGCGCTGGCCACCGACCTGGGATTCTCGAACCGCCGTACCGTGACGCTCACGCAGAAACATATCCGCGGGCGGCTTGCCGAGTCATTACTCGTGTTGCGGGAGACGTACGGCTGCGAGAAAGACGAGGCCACGTTGAAGGTATATCTCTCGCGCGAGGACATCGCCAATCTCTCTAACATGACGACTTCTAACGCGATTCGCACGCTTTCGCAATTTGCCTCGGAGGGGGTAATCTCGCTGCACGGGAAAGCGATCAAGGTACTCGACTGGGATCTTCTCGAGCGGATCAGTCACCTGGGATAACCCTCGCGGGCGAGGATCTCTCGCTTGAGGTCGCTTCCCCAGCGGTAATTGCCGGTAGCGCCGGAGGAACGCGTCACCCGGTGGCAGGGGATGAGGAGGCTCACCGGGTTAGCGCCGACGGCCCTTCCCACCGCGCGACCCGCTCCCGGCTTGCCGACGCGTCGGGCGATCTCCCCGTAAGAACGCGTCTCGCCGGCGGGAATCTCCAGTAACGCCCGCCACACTGCCAGCTGGAAATCTGTCCCCCTGACGTGCAGCCTTGTCTCGCTTCCCGGCAACACCTCCCCGGGGACAACCCGCGCGCCGGGATAGCGCCGCGATAATTCCGCGACAAACTCTTGCTCGTCCTCCGGAAACACCAGGCAACAAACGCCCCCGCTCGTGGCCGCCGCGTACGCGATACCGAACGGGGTTTCCAGGCGACCGCGACGGATAACGATTCCCCCGCGACACTCCTCGTCGCTCACCCGTTCGATAGTCGTTGGTGAGGCAAGCGGCCACGCGATCTTACTCGTCATCTGAAAAGTGGATCAATACCCTGCGGTACGTGTTAAAGATCTTCGCCTTGGAGACGAAGCCGACATACGCGTGATCCTGCAACACGGGAAGATTCCACGCCCCGGATTCCTCGAATTTCTTCATCACCTTCTCCATCGAGTCATTGATATCGATGACCGTGTCGGGGATCGTCATGAAATCGCGGACATAAGTCGTGGCGTACATCTCCTGGTTAAACATGATCTTCCGTATATCGTCCAGGAGGACTACCCCCAGGAGGTGCTGCTCCTTGTCGAGCACGGGGAAGAGGTTACGGCTTGACCGCGCGACTACCTTCACGAGATCGCCCAGCGTGTTATCCGCGTCGATCACGCGAAAATCGGTCTCCACCACCTTATTCAACTTCATCAGCGTCAGCACGGCCTTATCCTTGTTATGCGTCAGCAGGTCCCCTCTCAGTGCCAGCCTTCGGGCATAGATCGAGTAAGGCTCCATCCCCTGACTGGTGAGGTGCGAGGTCACGGAAGTCAGCATCAGCGGCAGCAGCAGCGAGTATCCCCCGGACACCTCCGCGATGAGGAACATGGCTGTCAGCGGCGCGTTCATCACTCCTGCCATCACGCCCGCCATCCCTGCCAGGACGAAGTGGCTCTCCGGCACCTCCACGCCCGCCCTGCCGAGCAACAAGTAAAGCAGGTAGCCCGCCACGCCGCCCGTGAACAGGCTCGGGGCAAAGACCCCGCCCACGCCACCGCTTCCATTCGTCAGTGCCGTGGCGATCACCTTCACGAGTACGAGTGCCACCACGTACAGGATCACCACCCACGCGTGCTCCCGGTAATCGAACACGTAAGTATTGCTCAACAGTCGCGCGGTATCCCCGTCCATCAGCGCGTTCAGGGAGGCGTATCCCTCGCCATAGAATGGTGGGAAGAGAAAAATGAGCAAGCCGAGCAGCGTCCCGCCCAGTGCCACGCGTTTCAGCGGGTGCTTGAACCCCTTGAGGAACTTCTCCACGTGGAGATTCACGCGGGTAAAGTAGACGGACAGCAGCCCGGTGAAGAGGCCCAGGAGCACGTACCACGGGAAGTTCCCCATGTCGAACCGCGTGATGATCTGGTCGGAGAAGAGAAACGCGTCCCCCATGAAAAAGAACGCGATCACGTAAGAGGTAATTGCCGTGAGCATCAACGGTACGAGCGAAGCCATTGTCAGGTCGAGCAGCAAGACTTCCAGCGTGAACATGATCCCGGCTATTGGTGCTTTAAAGATCCCGGAGATTGCCCCGGCCGCACCGCAACCGATCATGAGTGTCATCACCTTGTAGTTCATGCGGAAAAACCGGGCGAGGTTAGAGCCGATCGAGGCGCCTGTCAGCACGATCGTGGCCTCCGTTCCCACCGACCCGCCGAAGCCGATCGTCAACGTGCTGGCCACCATTGACGAGTAATTATTATGCGAGCGTATCATGCTCCCTTGGCGCGAGATGGCGAAGAGCACTTTCGTCACGCCGTGGCTGATATCCTCTTTCACGAAATACCGGACGAACAGCCACGTGAGCAGGATACCGATGAGCGGGTAGACGAAGAAAAGCAGGTTACCGCTATCCACTTGCAATTGTTCGGTGAAAAAGCGGTGCGTGTAGTGCACCATATTCTTCAGCAACACTGCTGTCAGGCCGGTCACCATACCCACCAGCACGCTCAGCACCATGATGAACTGCCGTTCCTTGACGTGGCGCGTGCGCCAGACAAGAAAGCCGAGACGTATCTTCTTTTCGCGACTACCCGGTGACATGCTTTCCTCTTTATCGATCCTTTACCACGCTCTTGATCGAGCCATACAGCGGGTGAAACTCGATCGTCAGCCCCTCGCTACTGATCACGTCGAGGGGAAACTGTTTCAGGTAGCCCAGTTGCGGAACGACGCGTTGCCCCTCGAACAACACGTGATCGCCCCGGTAAACGCGCAAGTTACCCGTGGCCGGCACGCGATACGTCAAACCCGGGCGCGTTACCGTCCCCCCTGCCGTTCCCCCCCCTGGAGTTCCCCCCTCTAGAGTCTTCTCCCCCGGCGCCACCGCGTTACTTACCTCCGCGAAATACGACATTACCGAAGCGTGCTCCCCTTTCGTGATCCCCTGCTCCTCGGAAAAGCGGAACAGCGGCGTTGCTTCCCCCGCCCGCTCCGGGGTATAATAAAACACGCGCGTCGTCTCCCAGGCCATCTCCTTGCCGAGGAAAAGACTCGCGTACGCCTCCTCCAGCGCCTTCAATTCCGCGATACTCTCCCCTGTTAATCCTCCTGGAGCAGCCATCCCCTCGAGCCGTTTCCGCCGCGTGGAGAAAAGCTCGTTCGTGATCTCCTGCACGTAATCCTCCTTCTCCTTCAGCACGTGGCGCTCTATCGGGTCCCAGACGCGTCGCGGCACGTCATCGACGGTCATCATGCTAAAGTTAGAATCCAGCACCTCCTTCAGTGTCGACTCCACGCCGAAGCGGACATACTCGATCTCCACCCTCGGGCGCGCGGCGGGCATGATATACTCCACCGGGTCATCTGCCGTGCCCGCTACTTGTCGCGTCGCGACCCCGTTCCCCGCGCCCGTCAGGAATCCCTCCGGCGAGAGGCTCAGCAAGAGACCGCCGTGGTCGCCGGTAGAAGTGATCGTGAACATCGCCTGCTCGTCCGGCCTGGCCACGGGCGTTACGCGCACGCTCTTGACGCGCCACGACTGTCCTGCCGAGGTGATTGCCGGCTGCACCCCCAGTTGCCGTTCGGCGTACTCGCGGAAGGGGCCGGGCACGCGCTCCGTGCACTCCAGCGTCACCGCTATCTCGAAACTCACCCGCGGCAACATGTAGCTCAACGACAGCGGCGCGTTCGCCGCCCGTCCTTTTTGCCCCGTCGCCGTCGACGCGAGCAGGCCGCATAACGCGAATAAAACAATCCTTCTCATGATCTCTCTTTATTGATTAAACTTACCGGCGCTCGCACCATCGCCACGCCTTGCCCAGCATCCCGGCCACGTCGCCGCTTGTCATCCCGCGCTCACCGTGAACCCTCGCGGCCATGTCGCCGGCCACGCCGTGGGCGTAAACGCCAGCGAGCACCGCGTCCTCCACCGGCATCTTGCTGGCCAGCAACGCCGCGATCACCCCCGTCAGCACGTCGCCGGAGCCGCCCTTGGCCATCCCGGGATTACCGCTCGTGTTGAAGTAGCACCTGCCGTCGGGCGTGGCCACTGCCGTGTGCGCGCCCTTGAGCACCACGTGCAGGCGGTGGCGCGTCGCGAAATTGATTAATTTATTTAACCTGTCAAAATCACTCGCCGAGCGCCCCGCCAGCCGTTCGAACTCGCCCGCGTGGGGCGTGAGCACGCTACCTGCAGGCAACCGTCCCGCGCTGCCGGGCTCTGACGCCATGATGTTCAACGCGTCCGCGTCCAGCACCAGACGACCGCGCCACTCGTCGAGCAATCGCCACATTCCCGCGCCGCTTGCCGGGTGAACGCCAAGCCCGGGACCAATGCCGATCGCGTTATAAGAGCTGGAAAGGGACGCCCCGGTGAAGTAAGAATCATTCGCGTCAGCATCCACGAGCGCTTCCGGTATCGCCGCGTGAATCACCTGCTCGAGCGACCGGGGCGCGTGCACCGTCAGCAAGCCCGCGCCAGAGCGAATCGCGCCGCGGGCCGCCAGTATCGCCGCGCCCGTCATCCCCGACGAGCCGGCTACCAGCAGCGCGTGGCCGAGTTGCCGCTTCCGCGCGAACTTGTCGCGGGGAGGGAGAATGGCAGAGACCGC
>JAITJA010000049.1 GCA_031279175.1 Odoribacteraceae bacterium | reverse complement strand
AACTGTTGGAAACCTTGTCGCGGCAGCGCGAGAGACTTTCCAACTGTTGGAAACCTTGTCGCGGCGGCGCGAGAGACTTTCCAACTGTTGGAAAACTTGTCGCGGGCGCGCGAGAGACTTTCCAACTGTTGGAAAAGCCGTCGCGGCGGCGCGAGAGACTTTCCAACTGTTGGAAACCTTGTCGCGGTGGCGCGAGAGACTTTCCAACTGTTGGGAAAGTCTATCGCGAGCGCGCGAGGGCGTTTTAAAATATTTTAACGCGCGGTGGCTTGCACGCGAGGGGTAGTACAGGTGTCTTGGGGAGTAGTTGATCGTACGCGAGGGTATTTGAAAATACTTGGAAGGGCGGAAGCTTGCACGCGAGGGGTAGTGCAGGCGTACCGGGATATAGTCGCGAGCGCGCGAGGGTATTTGAAAATGTTTGGAAGGGCGGACGCGGGACGTCGGGCGGGACTCCCGTCGCGACGCGGTCGGCGAGCGCGTCGCGGAAGTCGCGATGTTGTAATATTTTCACCGGTAACGGTGTGATGCCAGAGGTTCCCTGTTTAGTGTTTTCCCTTGGCGCGCGCGTTAGAAGTTAAAATAGTGTTTGGCGTTGTTGTAGCAGACGTCCTCGACGATTTTGCCGATGAAGGGGAGCTCGGAGGCGGGTAGCAGCCCCTGTTCCACGTCGTTCCCGATGAGGTTGCAGAGTGTCCTGCGGAAATACTCGTGGCGGGGATAGGAGAGGAAGCTGCGGGAGTCCGTTAACATGCCGACGAATCGACCGAGGAGACCGAGCAAGGAGAGGGCATTGAGCTGTTTCTCGATGCCGTCGCGCTGGTCTAGGAACCACCAGCCGGCTCCGAACTGTATTTTGCCCGGCGCGGGTGCTTCCTGGAAGTTTCCGGCCATGGTGGCGACCATCTCGTTGGCGCACGGGTTCAGGTTATAGATGATGGTCTTCGCCAGCTGGCCGCGTTCGTCGAGGGAGTCGAGGAAACGAGAGAGCGAGCGGGCCGTGGGGAACTCGCCGATGGAGTCGTATCCCGCGTCCGGGCCGAGCAGGCGGAACATGCGGGAGTTGTTGTCGCGCAAGGCCCCGTAGTGGAATTGTTGCGTCCAGCCTTTTTCCCAGTTCATGGTGGCCAGCTCCAGCAGGATGGCGGATTTGAAGCGGCGGGTCTCGTCGCGGTCGAGGGAGGCGCCGCCGTAGACCTTGTTGAAGATGTCGCGGGCGTCGCGGCTGGTGGTTTTTTCCGCGTAGAACTCCTCGAGCCCGTGGTCTGAGAGGCGGCAGCCGCGCGAGGCGAAGTAGTCGTGGCGGGAACGGATGGCGAGGAGGAGGTCGTCGTAGTTGCTGATGTTGTATCCGGAGACGACGGATAGCCGCTCGACGTACGCGCGGAAACGGTCGGGGCGGTCGACGGCCATGACCTTGTCTGGCCTCCATGTTGGTAGGATTTTGACGGTGAAGCCTTCTTCCTTGCAGCGGGCATGGTGTTCGAGGCTGTCGACGGGGTCGTCCGTCGTGCAAGCGACCTCGACGCGGTAGCGCTGCATGAGTCCCCGGCACGAGTATCCCGGCTCGCGTAGTAACGAGGAGCAGTGATCGTAGATTTCGTCGGCGCTGGCGGGGTTCAGGAGCCTCGTCACGCCGAAGGCGGTTTTAAGCTCGAGGTGCGTCCAGTGGTAAAGCGGGTTTCGCATGGTGTACGGTACTGTTTCGGCCCATTTTCTGAATTTTTCCCTGTCCGGGACGTCTTTCCCGGTGCAGAATCGTTCCTCGACGCCGTTGGCGCGCATGGCCCTCCACTTGTAATGATCGCCCTCGAGCCAGGCGCGCGCGATGTTGTCAAAGGAGTGGTCTCGCGCGATGTATGACGGGTCCAGGTGACAGTGGTAGTCGATGATTGGCATCTGCCTCGCGTGCTCGTGATAGAGCTTTTCCGCGGTGTTTGTTTGCAGTAGAAAGTTCTCGTCGTTAAAATTTTTCATGGTACGTGATTGAAGTGATTTGTCGTTCCCGGCTCTTGACAGTTTTTGTCCCGGTTGCCCTCAAAGGTAAATCTTTTTGGTAAACGGGAGGGGGAAATGGAGCGCGTCAGGTGCTGATTTTCTCGCGCGCGGGACGGGTTGGTTGCTTTAGGCCCTGGATTGTCGCGCGGGTATGTTTTCGCCCGCGCGAGTGGACGGGCGGGCGATGGTGTTTTTTTCCTCGTTATCCCCGGGCGACTGCCCGCGCGACGAGTGGGAGACGGGATTGGAGAGGGCCCGCCGCCCGGTATAGTTAGAGGAGGTTGCTGGCGACCTCGGCGAGGTGACTTCTCTCGCCTTTTTCCAGGTGCACGTGGGCGAAGAAGTCTTGTCCCTCGAGGCGGGAGAAGAGGTGCGACAGGCCGTTGGAACGGCGATCGAGGTAGGGCGAGTCTATCTGGTCGATGTCCCCGGTGAAGACCATTTTGCATCCCTCCCCGGCGCGGGTGATGATCGTTTTGATCTCGTGCGGGGAGAGGTTTTGCGCCTCGTCCGCGATGAAAAAGATGTTCGAGAGGCTTCGCCCGCGGATGTACGCGAGCGCGGAGATGATGAGACGCTGGTCCTTGAGCATGTCGTCGACGAGACGGTTTTCTTGCCCGTGCGCGTTGTGGCGGTGGCGGATCACGCCGAGGTTGTCGAAGAGCGGCTGCATGTAGGGGGAGACTTTTTCCTTGACGTCCCCGGGAAGGAAGCCGAGATCTTTGTTAGAAAGCGCGACGATGGGACGGGCGAGGTATACCTGCTCGAATGACGCGTGCTGTTGTAACGCGGCGGCCAGGGCCAGTAATGTTTTCCCCGTGCCTGCCTTGCCGCTGATCGCCACGAGGGAGATTGCCGGGTTCATTAACGCGTCTATCGCGAAAGCTTGCTCCGAGTTTTTCGGGAAGATGCCGAACGCGTTTAGCTTTTCGACCTTGCGTATTACTCGCCGGAGAGGGTCGTGCGCGACCATGACCGACGCGCTACCGTTTTTGAGCGCGTAGTAGTGGTTGCCCTTGATGGATTGTCCCGGGAAGACGGTCCCCGCGGGTAGTTCTCCCGCGTGTAACCGCGTGATGATCTCGTCGGGGAAGTCGTTGATCGTGGTAATACTCCTGTTGAGCGACTCGTCGGGGTCCTCGACCTGGTCTGTCTTGTAATCCTCGGCGAGTAGCCCCAGGGATCTGGCTTTCATCCGGAGATTGATGTCCTTTGTCACGAGGATGACTTTTTCTCCCGGCTTCTGGTTGGCCAGGAACTCGGTGACGGCCAGGATGCGATGGTCAGGGATGTCGTCCCGGAAGGAGTGTCTCATCTTCTCCGAGAACGGCACGCCGGTCTGTATGAATAGTCTCCCGAGTCCATGCCCGAGCGACGCCCCCTTGTTGAAGAAGTCCGGGTCGGCAATCCCGTCTAAGGCGCGGGCGAACTCGCGGGCGTGGAAGTGGATCTGGTCGTTTCCCCGCTTGAACTTGTCAAGCTCCTCGAGGACGACAATGGGGATCACGATGTCGTTTTCCTGGAAGTTGTAGATGGAACGGTAGTCGTGCAGGACGACGTTGGTGTCTAGGACGAATGTTTTTTTGTTGCTTGTCATGGCGGCTGGCTTTAAATGTGTCGTGGGTTACGTGTCATGGTTTGGAGTTCGCTGGTAGAGATTCGCGTGTCCCAAGCCGGGACAGAGAATAACAGGAGGGGGACGGGAGGGGGCGGGGGTGTTCCCGTCTTCCCCCCCCTCGCTGTCGTCGTGTCAGGGGACGATCACGTCGAGAGTAGATCTAACGGCGGCGGCAGAACGGGCGAGCAGGGCCTGTTCGCTGACGTTGAGTTTAAGTTCGATGATTTTCTCCACGCCGTTTTTCCCGAGGATGACCGGCACGCCGAGGTAGATGTCGCTCATGCCATACTCGCCGTTCAGGTAGGCGCAGACGGGGACGACGCGACGCTGGTCCTTGATGATCGCTTCCACCATTTGCGCGGCGGCATTTCCAGGGGCGTACCACGCGGAAGTGCCCATGAGCCCGACAATCTCGCCGCCACCCCCCCGGGTGCGATCGATGATCTCGTTCAGCCGGTTTTCATTGATTAGCTCGCTGACGGGTATCCCGCTCACGGTGGTGTAGCGCGGTAGCGGCACCATCGTGTCCCCGTGCCCTCCGAGTAGCATGGCTTGTATGTCCCTGGGCGAGATCTCCAGCTCGTCGGCGAGGAAGGCGATGTAGCGGGCTGTATCGAGTATTCCCGCCATGCCGAAGACCCTGCACGACGGGAGGCCCGCCGTGAGGTAAGCGCGATAGCACATCGCGTCGAGCGGGTTGGAGACGACGATGATTTTGGCGTCCGGGGAGTAGCGAACGATGCTTTCCGTCACGGATTGCACGATGCCGGCGTTGATGGAGATCAGGTCGTCGCGGCTCATGCCCGGCTTGCGAGGGATGCCGGATGTGATGACGATAACTTCCGATCCGGCGGAAGCCTCGTAGTCGTTGCTCACGCCCTTCAGACGGGTGTCGTACAAGCGCACCGGCGCTGTTTGCCACATGTCCAGGGCCTTCCCCTCGGCGAGGCCTTCTTTTATATCCAGCAGGATGACTTCGTTGACGATTTCTTTTTCCGCGATCGCGTACGCGCAGGTGGCGCCAACGTTTCCTGCTCCTACAACTGTTACTTTCATGTTCTTGGTTTTAATGATTATTTCAAATTGTTTTTTACCGGGCGACGAATGTATGGAATCTCCCGGTGAAATGGAAATTATTCACGATATAATTTTGCCGGGGCGCGATTGCCGGGGCGCGCGCGGGAGTTTTTTCCGCTGGAAGTACCGGTACCATGTCATTAGCACGGCCCCTTTCAGGATGCTCGAGAGGGTGATACTCCACCAGACGCCGTTTAGCCCGAGGAAAGGGAGAGTGATCAGGTAGTAGGCCAGTGGCACGCGCGCGCCGGTCAGGAAAATCCCGGTGATGGCGGGGGGTATCGTCCTCCCAAGCCCGTTGAACGCGCCGGCGGTGACGCTCTCGAACGCGCTGAAGATTTGCGATAGTGCCAGGATTCTCAGGTAGTCGTTGCCGGCCTCCACCGTTCCCGGTTCACGGACGAACAGGCTAAAGATCGGCCTGCCGAAAAAGAAGAAGGCGATGGTGGCGACGAGGCTCACGCTCCCGGCCAGCTTGAGCGTGTAGCGATAGCCGCGACGGATGCGCTCGAAATCGCGCGCGCCGAAGTTCTGCCCGACGAAGGCAGCCAGGGCCGTGGAAAAACCCGCGGCAGTCATCCATGTGAGCGCCTCTACTTGCGCCCCGATGCTCTGCACGGCCAGCCCGACATGTCCCCACCGGGCGGCTAACGTGGCCAGCGCGAGCGAGAATAGCGCGAAAAGCCCGTTTTGTAGGCTGACGGGAAAGCCGAGCGTGGCCACGCGCGCGGTGAAGCGTCGCCGTAATCGCCCGACAAGACGAAGCTTGCCGAGGGGCGAGCGCTTGTAGTAGAGGTTATACGCGAAGATGACGAATACCACGCATTGCGATAGTACCGTGGCGAGCGCCGCGCCGGTGACGCCCAGTGGAGGGATGACGCCCGCGCCGTATATAAAAAGCGGGTCGAAGATGATGTTACAGATGAAGCCGGCGGAGAGGATTTTGAAGGGGGTCTTGCTATTGCCCTGCCCGTTGTAGATCCCGCTAAACACGTTGTTGTGGAACAGGAAGAATAGCCCCGGGACGGTCGTCCGGAGGTAGGTCGCGGAACGCCCCGAGATGGAAGTCTCCAGGTGGAAAAGGGAGATCAAGTGATCGGCCATCAGCCAGATGAAGGCGGCGTAGAGAAACGCGAGGATGCTCGCGAGTAGTGCCGCCTGGTTGGCGTAGACGCGGGCGCGGAGAGGCTGGCGGGCGCCCAGGGATTGTGAAACGGCGACCTCGACGCCTACCTTGCAGATCATGGACAAGGAGTTGCATAGCCAGAGAAAAAAGGCGGCGGCGCCAACTGCCGCCACGCTCTCGCTCCCGAGACGTCCCACCCAAAACATGTCTGTGAGGCTGTAAGCCATCTGGATGAAGGAGGCGGTGATCAACGGTATCGCCATGCTCCACACGCTCTTCCCGACGCCTCCCCGCGTGAGGTCGTTTATTTCGGACATTTTTTTCATACTTTCGCGGCGCGAAAATATGAAAAAGAATGAAGAATGTAGCCGTCATCGCGGGAGGTAACTCCCAGGAACACGAGGTCTCTATCCAATCGGGAAACCATATCTACGAGCTGTTGGACGAGAAGAAGTATAACAAGTTTCTCGTCGTCATCAAGGGCGCGGATTGGCACGTCGTCGAGGGCGCGCGACGCTACCCGGTGGATAAAAATGACTTCTCGTTCTCGCGGGAGGGAGCGCGGATCGCGTTCGACTTCGCCTATATCACCGTCCACGGGGATCCCGGCGAGAACGGGCTGCTGCAAGGATACCTCGACATGCTCGGGATCCCGCACGGGGGATGTAACGCGCTCTGCTCGGCGCTGACTTTCGACAAGTACACGTGTAATATTTACTTGAAAGGGTACGGCGTGAACGTGCCCGACTCGTTGCTGCTGCGCGAGGGCATGGCGTACGATAAGGAGGAGATCGCCGACGAGGTGGGGCTGCCCTGCTTCGTGAAACCGAACGCGGAGGGGTCGAGCTTCGGCGTGTCCAAGGTGAAGGAGGTCGACCAGCTGGACGAGGCGCTGGACAAGGCGTTCGCTCACGGGCCGTACGCGCTGGTGGAGCGCTTTATCGACGGGCGCGAGTTTACTTGCGGGGTCGTCAAGAGCGGGGAGATGGAGATGCTCATGCCGGTGGCCGAGGTGATCTCCAAGAATGAATTCTTCGACTTCCAGGCGAAATACGATCCGGACTTCTCGGAGGAGATCATCCCCGCGCACATCCCGGAAGAGCTGGCCGATCGCGTCAAGATCCTCTCCTCGATGATCTATGACATCCTGCGATGCGAGGGAATTGTCCGCGTTGACTACCGGATACGCGGCGACGAGATCTTTATGCTGGAAGTGAATACCACTCCCGGGATGACCTCTAATAGTTTTATCCCGAAAATGGTACGCGCGATGAACGGGAATCTCGGGGAGATCATCGAGACGATCATCGAGAACAAGTGCCGTCTTTCCCCTCCACGAGGATGACAATCTCGCCCTTGACGCCGTTAGCGGTAAAATGAGCGATAAGCTCGCCGAGCGACCCGCGCCGGTACTCCTCGTGGATCTTGCTGATCTCCCGCGCGACGCAAGCGCGGCGTTGCTCGCCGAAACACCCGGCCATCTGTTCAAGGGCCTTCACCAGGCGAAAAGGAGACTCGTAAAACACCATGGTACGCTCCTCCCCCGCGAGGGCGAGAAGTCTTTTCTGCCGCCCCTTCTTCTGGGGGAGAAAGCCCTCGAAACAAAAACGATCACAAGGAAATGCCGAGTTAACCAGCGCCGGGACGAATGCCGTGGCGCCCGGCAGGCACTCGGTCTCGATCCCGCGCTCGACGCACGTCCGCACGAGCAGGAAACCCGGGTCGGAGATACCGGGAGTGCCGGCGTCGCTGATCAACGCCACGTTCTCTCCCCGGGCGACGCGCTCGGCGATCCGTCCCACCTGCTGGTGTTCGTTGAACTTGTGATGCGAGAGCAGGGGCGTCGTTATCCCGTGATGTTTCAACAAAATTGCCGACGAACGAGTATCCTCCGCCAGTATCACGCTTGCTTCTTTCAGCACGCGTATCGCTCTCAAGGTAATGTCTTCGAGATTACCGACGGGTGTCGGGATTAAAAACAGTTTAGCCATTCCGCGTTGATTTGGTGAAACAAAAGTAGACGAATTTATCGAGAAACGGCAACAAGAAAAAATATCCGCGTTTTGTTTTGGAGAAAACGAAAACCGCCGTATATTTGCACCCGCTAAAAAACCGAAGATGGTCCGTTCGTCTAGGGGTTAGGACGCAAGATTCTCATTCTTGTAACACGAGTTCGATTCTCGTACGGACTACAAACCCAAACTTTAATGAATTAACAAGACGGTCCGTTCGTCTAGGGGCTAGGACGCAAGATTTTCATTCTTGTAACACGAGTTCGATTCTCGTACGGACTACTAAAGTTGAACCAAATTTTGTTGTAAGAGATGGCAAATCATAAATCCGCGAAAAAAAGAATCCGGCAAACGGAGAAAAGGAGACTGCATAACCGGTATTACGCGAAAACAACCCGGAACGCGATAAAGAAACTGCGCCTGCTAGCAGACAAGGAAAGTGCAGTAGCCTTGCTACCCAAAGTCGTTTCCATGCTGGATAAACTGGCAAAGAAGCATATCATCCACAAGAATAAAGCGTCAAACTTGACGTCGAAGTTGACGCTGCACGTGAATAAGCTGTAGGTCGCCCAGGCGCGAGCAAGAATATAACGAGGTAACAGGATTACGATCCTGTTATCTCGTTTTGTTATACCCGCTATTTTCGTGACGCGTATTGACCTGAACCGAATTTACCGGTAAGTAGCCGCCCGATGACATGTCATGGCAGGCAATACTTAGGGTACTTGTATCACGAACCAAGGCAACGGGGAGGCCCGCGGGGGAGGATTCCTGATCATGAAGACAAGTAAAATGGGCTCCCTCGGGATTCCCGGGAAGAGGTGATCGCGCTTTGTCAACGGGTGACGCCCCCGCGTTCGTCAGGACAGGCGCGACTTTAACAGGAAGGCGAAAAAAATATTTCCCTGTTGCGTCAAGTAGAAATATTCTCTACCTTCGTCGCCGTTAGAACAAATCATTAATCACGTAAACACGATAAATAAGGTACCATGAAAAAGATAGCAGGATTAACTATTTTTAAGTGCACAATGCTTGCGGGCGTGGAGAATTATCTTAACACACACACACACACACACACACACACACACACACACACACACACACACACACACACACACACACACACACACACACACACACAC
>JAITJA010000034.1 GCA_031279175.1 Odoribacteraceae bacterium | reverse complement strand
CACCCAACAGGTGTCCGGTCATTGATTTGGAAGAACTGATATTTAGTTTATACGCATGTTCACCAAAGGCCTTTAAGATGGCCTTACTCTCGGCAATATCTCCCAGCCCGGTGGAGGTCCCGTGAACGTTAATATAATCCACCTTTTCGAGAGGTAACCCTGCATCCTCGAGGGCCAACTTCATCACGTCGGCGGCCCCTTCTCCTTCCGGATCTGGAGCCGTCATGTGGTAAGCATCACCATTGATACCCCCACCTGCCAACTCGGCATAGATAGTGGCTCCTCGTTTCACGGCGTGTTCGTACTCCTCCACGATCAAGCATGCACCTCCTTCCCCGATCACGAACCCGTCCCGGTCCGTGTCGAACGGGCGCGACGCGCTCCCCGGATCCTCGTTTCGCGTGGACAACGCTTTCATGGAATTAAACCCTCCCACTCCCGCGTGTGTAATCGCTGCTTCCGATCCCCCGGCGATGATCACGTCTGCTTTCCCCAAACGGATAGTGTTTAACGCGTCCACCAGCGCATGGGCCGACGAGGCACACGCGGAGACCGTCGTGTAACTCGGGCCTTTCAGTCCGTACTCGATAGACACGAGCGCGCCAGCCATATTGGCGATCATCTTCGGAATAAAGAAAGGGTTAAATCTGGGAGTGCCGTCACCCAGGACGAATGTCTTACACTCCTCGAAGAATGTTTCCAGACCTCCTATGCCGGCGCCCCAGATCACACCAATTCTTTTCTTGTTCTCTTGTTCCAGGTCAATTCCTGAATCTTTAATAGCCTCTTTCGCGGCGATCAACCCGAATTGGGTATACAGATCCAGTTTACGGGCCTCTTTCTTGTCAAAATATACTGTCGGCTCGTAATTTTTTATCTCACAAGCGAACCGTGTACGAAACTTGGATACATCAAAACGAGTAATCGCTCCGGCGCCACTGACGCCTTTCACGAGGTTATCCCAACACTCCGGCACGTTATTCCCGAGGGGATTGATGGTTCCGAGACCGGTAATTACTACTCGTTTGAGATTCATGAATTCGATATTAAATTACTTATTAACGTTGGCTTCAACATAAGCGACGGCATCACCCACGGTCACGATCTTCTCGGCTTGATCGTCCGGAATCGTAATGTTGAATTCCTTTTCCAGCTCCATGATCAACTCTACCGTGTCCAAAGAGTCGGCCCCCAGGTCGTTCGTAAAGGTTGCTTCGGGTTTTACCTCTGACTCGTCGACTCCCAGTTTATCAACGATGATTGCTTGCACTCTGCTTGTAATGTCAGACATAATTTTCAATTTTAGAATTAGACATTTTTTGTTTTTCTCTGCGTTTCCTTTGAGTGTAACATGACCCTCAAAGTTCGGCGGCAAAGTTATGGATTTTATTTTTCATAGAAAATTTTTCACGCGAATAATGTTTTCATACCTTTATGGCGTTGATATTTAATCGGTACTATGAAGAAGATTGTTATTTTCGCTTCCGGCTCAGGCTCTAATGCTGAAAACATTATAAAGTACTTCGAGGGGAACAGGAAGATCCGGGTTGTTGCTCTTTTCTGCAATCGACCGGACGCGTTCGCGCTGGAACGAGCAAGGCGGCTGGGGGTCCCGGGGATCGTTTTTGACCGGGAGGAGTTGACCTCCGCGGACGGGGTGTCGGCAAGATTACGCGTGTTGGGGGCCGATCTAATCGTGCTGGCTGGCTTCCTGTGGCGAATGCCGGCGATTATCCTGGAGGAATATCCCGGTCGGGTGATCAACATTCACCCGGCGTTGCTGCCCGCACACGGAGGGAAGGGAATGTACGGGGAGCGGGTGCACGAGGCGGTTATCCGGGCAGGAGACAAGAAAAGTGGGATCACGATTCATCACGTGAACGAACAGTACGACGAGGGGGCTATCATCTTCCAGACCTCGTGCGACGTGGAGCCGGGGGAGACCCCGGGGAGCCTGGCAACCAAGATTCACGCGTTGGAGCACGCGCATTTTCCCGCAGTCATACGGGTGCTCCTCGAGAGACAACACGGGACAACACGAAATAATACACCTTATAATAAATACACGACATGAGACACCTTATTATTACGATCGCAATTTGTTCCTGTCACCTGCTCCTCCCGGCACAGGAGGCGCACGTGGCACGATTCCCCCACTCGGTGGGCGACAGGGTTGTTTTCTCGCACGGGGGAGACATCTACACGGTGACGATTGCCGGCGGGATAGCCCGGCGGCTCACCTCGCACGTGGGCTACGAGATGTTCCCCAGAATCTCCCCGGATGGTAAGTACATCGCCTTTACCGGGCAATACGACGGGAACACGGAGGTATACATCATCCCCTCCGACGGCGGGGAACCACGGCGACTCACCTACACTGCCACGCTTACCAGGGACGACCCGGGGGATAGGATGGGGCCGAACAATATCGTCATCGGGTGGACGCCGGACAGTAAACAGATCCTCTTCCGCTCTCGCTGCTACTCCTTTAACCATTTCACGGGGCAACTCTTCACGGTCTCCGCTGCAGGGGGTCTTCCCGTCGAGATCCCGTTAAAGAACGGTGGCTTCGCCTCCTTCTCGCCCGACGGCAAGCGGTTAGTCTATAACTACATCTTCCGGGAGTTCCGCACGTGGAAACGCTACGCGGGCGGGATGGCCGATGACATCCGCGTGATCGACCTCACGACGGGAATCTCGGAGAAGATTACCACGGGCGATAGCCAAGAGATTATCCCCATGTGGGGGCCGGCGGGAGACGAGATATTCTACCTCTCGGACAAGAGCGATGTCATGAACCTCCACGTTTACAACCTCACGACCGGGCAAGAACGCCCCATCACGAACTACGTTGACTACGACATCAAGTTCCCCGCCATCGGCGATAAACGCGTTGTCTTCGAGCGTGGCGGAGACCTGTACCACTACGATCTCGCCGAACGCCGCATCGCCAAGATCCCACTCGTCATCGCGAACGACCATCCCATCGCCCGCATGGAATGGCAGGACGTGCGAGAGGAGATCTCCGGGGCTGCCGTGTCGCCCGACGGCACACGGGTGCTGGTTGCCGCACGAGGGGACATCTTCTCACTGCCGGCGCACGAGGGAATTACCTACAACCTAACGAACTCCTCCGACGCCAACGACAGGGAACCCGCCTGGTCGCCGGACGGGAAACACATCACGTATATCTCCGACAAGGATGGGGAGTTTAACATCTACGCACGGGAGGTCGCCTCCGGGAACGAGCGCCCGCTCCTACAGAACTTCACCGGCTACATCTTCAGCTACAAGTGGTCGCCGGACTCTCATAAGATCGCCTGGAGTGAGAAACGTAACACGCTTCACATCCTCAACGTTGCGTCGGGAAAAAACGAGATCATCGAGCAATCGGGGATCGGGCCGATCAATTCCTTCAACTGGTCACCGGACAGCAAGTTTATCACATACATCCGCCCCGGGAGAACGACAAATAACATCATCGTCCGCGACCTAGAGCGAGGCCAGGAGCACGTCGTCACCGATGGCTGGTTCAACGTCTCCTCCCCCAACTTCAGCGACGACGGGAAATACCTCCTCTTTTCTTCTGCCCGCACCTTCAACCCGACATATAGCCGCACGGAATGGAATCATGCCTACACCCGAATGAACAAGATCTACATCCTGCCGCTCGACCGGGACGCGGAGATCCCCTTCGCACCGCGAAATGACAAGCCCGCACAAGAGAAGAAAAAGGAAAACAAAAAAAATCACATCGACTTCACGGATCTACAGCGTCGTCTGGTCGAGGTACCCGTCAACGCGGCGGATAACTACGTCAATCTCCACCTCCTCGGGAAAAAGCTCTTCTATAATCGCGAGGAAAACACGATGGTGTACGACCTCGACGACCGGAAAGAAAGCGACACGCACGGCAAACTTCTCTTCAGCAACGGCTACTCCCGCGGCCTGGCCATCTCGGGAAACAACTTCCAGGTCGTCGAGATGCCGGTCACGAACGTCAACATTACGAAAGCGGTTCCTCTTGACGGCCTACGTCGCCGTGTAGACTACGCCGCCGAATGGCTACAAATCTTCGACGAAAGCTGGCGACAGATGCGCGACTTTTTCTACGCACCCAACATGCACGGCGTCAACTGGCAAGCTATCCGCGACAAATACCGGGATCTCGTTCCGCACGTGAAGCACCGCATCGACCTCGCCTACCTCATCGGTGAAATGATCGCCGAGCTGAACGTCGGGCACGCCTACTCGCAGAACGGCAACTACCCGCGACCGCCACGCATCTTCACCGGCCTTCTCGGCGCTACTTTCGAGAAACACTCATCGGGCTACTTCCGTGTGAAAAAGATCATCGAGGGAGACAACTGGTCATCCACCACCCGCTCGCCCCTCACCATGCCCGGGGTAGACGCCCGCGAGGGAGACTACATCATCGCCATCGACGGGAAAAATCTCGCCGACATCGACAATCTATTCTCCGAACTCGTTGGAAAGGCCCGGAGAACCGTCGCATTGAGTATCAACACTGTCCCATCGGAGAACGGTGCCCGGGAGGTACTCGTCACCCCACTCGCCAGCGAGGCTAACCTATACTATTTCCGCCACGTGCGCGACAATATTCGCCGCGTTAACGAGGCCACCAACGGCGAGGTCGGTTACATACACATCCCGGACATGAGCGCCGCCGGCCTCAACGAGTTCGTCAAGTACTACTACCCGCAACTCGACAAAAAGGCCCTCATCATCGACGACCGGGGGAACGGCGGAGGGAATGTCTCACCCATGATCACGGAGCGTCTCGCCCGCGTGCCCGATTATTACACCATGCACACCAACCAGGTGGAGGGAACGACAAGCCCCGTCGGCACGTTTGTCGGCCCCAAGGTGCTACTCGTGAACGAATACTCCGCCTCCGACGGCGATCTCTTCCCCTACCGTTTCCGTCGCCACGCCCTGGGCGTCATCATCGGGCGACGCACCTGGGGAGGCGTCGTCGGGTACAGCGGGAGCATCCCCGTCGTCGATGGCGGATCCATCGTCACGCCCTCTTACGCGCCATTCGCCACCGACGGATCCGGCTTTATCATCGAGGGACACGGCGTGGAACCGGATATCGATATATCCAACGACCCCTACCAGGAGTATCACGGGTACGACGCACAACTCGAGAAGGCCATCGAGGTTATCCTCGATAAACTAAAAACAGAACGCGCTACTCCCCCACCAATCCCCTCGTTCCCGGACAAATCGCCAGGCAAGTAGAGCCTCCTGGCAGAGAGAAAGATTGGCACAACTGCCTCTTTATCATTATTGCCAGTTCTTTTCCATTCATCCACTGGGGATGATCGATCATCGCCTGTCGATGGTCGATCATCGCCCGTCAATAGTTTGTCCCCCCCGTAAATCATCGACCATGTGATGCACTTAATCAACCTTCTCCCGTCGTCCCTCCCCCACATTCGCATCCCGGACATTTTTATACTCGCGATATTTTGGGGTCTGTGATGAAATCGCTATCTTTGTGTGATTTTTCCGAAAAAGTAGTTGTTATGGCAAAAAAAAGAGTACTATTCATATCCCAGGAGATCGTCCCTTACCTACCGGAAACGGAGATGGCGCACATTGGCAGGTACCTCCCACAGGGGATACAGGACAAGGGGAAAGAAATCAGGACATTCATGCCTCGTTACGGGTGTATCAACGAGCGGCGCAACCAACTGCACGAAGTCATCCGTCTATCCGGCATGAACGTGATTATCAACGAAACAGACCACCCGTTGATCATTAAAGTCGCCTCCATACAATCCGCCCGGATGCAAGTCTACTTCATCGACAACGACGATTACTTTCAACGCAAGCACGTGGTACTCGACGAGGAGGGACACCTGTTCCCGGATAACGATGAGCGACTAATCTTCTTTAACCGCGGCGTCTTCGAGACAGTCAGGAAATTACGCTGGTCGCCCGACCTCATCTACTGCCAGGGATGGTTCACGGCACTGGCACCACTATACCTGAAGAAAGAATACTACTACGACCCCATTTTCTCGCGAGCGAAAGTCGTCTTTTCCACCTACAACGACCATTTCGACGGAGCGCTCGATAGCGAATTCGCCAAGAAAGCCGTTACGGAAGGCGTCACCCTCAAGGATCTCGCGGTCGCCAAAGAACCCAGTCATATCAACCTGAACAAGCTCGCCTGCCAATACGCCGACGCGGTCATCCTGCACCACAAGGAGGTGTCGGACGAGCTGAAACAATTCGCTAACAAACTCGGGAAACCTGTCCTGGAGAACCCCGGTGAGAAGGAATATATCAATGCCTACTCCGAGTTTTTCGATAACCTGATGGAATAATCGCAAGCAAATACATTCATCATGCGAGTCTTACTACTTGGCGGCGGGGGCCGCGAACACGCGCTGGCGTGGAAAATCAGCCGGAGCAAGCGGTTGACAAAGCTATTCGTGGCACCGGGGAACGCCGGCACGAGCGAGGTGGCAACGAACGTGAATCTCCGACCGACCGACTTTGAGGGGGTATCACACCTCGTGGAACGAGAGGCTATCGATATGCTCGTTGTCGGGCCGGAAGAACCACTCGTGGAGGGCATCCGGGACTATCTCGAGGCTAGCGGGAAGCATTCTTCTCTCACGATCGTCGGACCGGGACGCGCCGGGGCGGCACTCGAGGGGAGCAAGGAGTTTGCCAAGCATTTCATGACACGACATGGGATCCCAACCGCCGCCTACCTGCCAGTGACACGCGAGAACCTCGCGGAAGGGATCGCCTTCCTGCAACGGCAACGCCCGCCACTCGTCCTGAAGGCCGACGGGCTGGCCGCTGGAAAAGGAGTGCTAATCGTGGACGATCCGGCGGAGGCCGCACGGGAGTTGGGGCTGATGCTCGGGGGAAAGTTCGGGAAGGCCGGGGAACGGGTCGTGATCGAGGAATTCCTGCGGGGCATCGAGCTGTCCGTCTTCGTGCTGACGGACGGACGGGACTACAAGATCCTCGGGGCGGCCAAGGATTACAAGCGTGTCGGCGAGGGTGATACCGGTCTCAACACGGGCGGGATGGGAGCGATCTCCCCCGTGCCGTTCGCCGATGCAGCCTTCAACCGGAAGGTAGAAGAGCGCATCGTGATCCCCACGATCGAGGGACTACGTGCCGATGGCATCCCCTACAAGGGCTTTATCTTCCTCGGGTTAATGAACGTCGGGGGAGATCCCTTCGTGATCGAGTACAACGTCCGCATGGGAGACCCGGAAACGGAGGTCGTGATCCCGCGCCTGAACGTCGACCTCCTCTCGCTCTTCGAGGCAATGGAGAAAGGTACCCTGCGAGAGCACGACTGCACGCTGGATGACGGATACCGGGCCGCCGTGATGTTGACGGCAGGCGGGTACCCGGTGAGCTACGAAAAAGGACACAAGATCAGCGGGTTGAAAGAGACGCGGGAGTGTCTCGTGTTCCACGCCGGCACAACCTTCCGCAACGGCGCCGTGCTCACCAACGGGGGGCGCGTGATCGCCGTCAGTTCCCGCGGAAACACCCTGGAAGAGGCCCTGCAACGCTCTTACGACGGGGCAGGAAAAATCCACTTCAAGGGAGTCTATTACAGGCACGACATCGGGTGCGACCTTAAGTAGTCCCTCACGATGAGCATCGAACAGATCATCCAGACCAAACGGATTCATCTTCTTTTTCTCCTTCCCTTTATCCTGGCGGGGATTATCGCCGGGTATCGCTACCTCGGGGAGAGCACCCACGCGTGTAGCGAGGAAGGAATTATAGCCCTCCCCTTCCTCGATAAGTACCACGACACGCAATGGCTTTTCTGGTTAGGTGCATTGTGGTTACTCCTGCTCTCTTACCTGCTTTTCTTTATCGCAGACCGCCACAGGGAACTTTCCCGCACGACGGTGCTGCCGGCGTTCATCTATCTTATTCTCTCCGCCGGGCTTTTCTGCCGCCACGGCCTCAACGCCTACGCGATCGCCGCAGCACCGGTTGCCCTGGCCATCGATCGCCTGCAACTCATCATCACGCGCCTTAACTCCAACGCTCCCGTGTTTGATTTCGGGCTGCTGATCGCCATTACCGTGCTCCTTTGCCCGAAGCTCGCGCTCCTGTTACCATGGGCGATACTCGTCCTGCCTTTCTCCGGCAGGAGTACTCTCAAAGACATGATGGCATTACTCCTCGGGTTCGTCACCGTGCTTCTCTTCATTGTCGCCTACTTCTTCTTGTTCGACAACCTGGAGACGGTGCGCGACAGGATCATGAACGCCTTACACGCGGGCGAGTGGCCCGATTATCGCTTCCACCCGTTGGAGTGGGTTGCAATCGCGTTACTCGTCGCGGTATCTCTCGCGACGATGACCCACGCGTTGACCCGTACTCTTTACGAAGCGGTCTCACGGCGCCGCGAGATACTCGCTATGATTTCATTATCATTCTTCCTGGGAAGCACGTTCCTTCTTATTCCACTACCTGGCCATACTTTTCTCTTTGTACTCTTCGTCCCCCTATCTTATCTCTACGCGCATTATTTCGCCTCGTACCGGAGACGTTACGTGGGGCGCCTCCTCCTCCTCGCCCTTCTCACCGCATCCATGTTAATGATACTATAACTCTCGTTGACTATCCCGGGATCATCGCGTTCCCTCTCCCGATGTCGGGAAAATTCCCTTTCTTCGCGGGCAAATGAAATACATCGATATGGAAGGAATCATCGAAATGGAAGGAATGGAGTTTTTTGCTTACCACGGCTGTTATGACACGGAACGCCTCGTGGGAAACAAATTTATAGTGCACGTTACATTAATCACTAATTGCGACAAAGCGACTGTCAGTGACAACATTCACGATACGCTGAATTATCTCTCCGCGTACGAGATCGTCGCCAGAGAGATGAAAACCCCCTCCCGCCTGCTGGAGCATGTCGCCCGGCGCGTCCTCGAGGCCCTCCACGACACCTTCCCCGAACTCCTCCGCGCGACCGTCAAAGTATCCAAGCTCAACCCCCCGCTGGGAGGAAAGGTTGCCGCTACCAGCGTCACCCTCTCAAAATAATCCGGGAGATTCTTGCACGTATAGAATAATCCATCTATTTTTGCCCTGCAAAATCGCGACAGGGTCGGTTGGCCGAGCGGTTAGGCAACGGTCTGCAAAACCGTGTACAGCAGTTCGATTCTGCTACCGACCTCAAGAGACGACCACTTCACGAGAGTGGTTGCCTTTTTTTATACCATTAACATGCTATTGACTCCCGGCTTAATCGAATTTATCCACTCGCACGAACAAGACGCGACGGATCGCCTGCTCCTATCCGCTGGAAAATATCCCGGCGTGGACATCCCCTTCGTTGTCGAGCAGATCATTGCCCGACAGGCGGCGCAGGAAAAGATCCCGACATGGCACGCGGAACGACGGCTTGTCTACCCCTCCCGCCTCGCCGTTGAACAATCCTCATCGGAAATCACCGCCATTTACAAACAGCGCCTTATTGCCGGGGAAACCGCCTGCGACCTAACAGGGGGACTCGGTGTTGACGCCTATTATCTCTCTAGGGCGGCACGGGAAGTTATCTATGTCGAACGAGACCCCACCTGTTGTCGCGCCGCGCAAGAAAACTTCGCGGTACTGAACGCCGCAAACACCCGCGTGCTCCACGAGGACGCGGCCAACGCGGCAGGATCAATCACGGCCGACACCTTTTATATAGACCCTTCCCGCAGGACAAGGGAAAACAAACGAGTCTTTGCCCTCGCCGATTGCGAGCCGGACGTACTCCAGTTGAAACCGCTGCTACTGGAACGCTCCCGCCGCGTCATCGTGAAATGCTCCCCGATGCTCGACATCACCGAGACGCTCCACCTCTTCCCGGAATGCGAGGAGATCCACGTCCTTGCCGTGAAAAACGAGTGCAAAGAGGTACTCCTCCTCCTGGGCAGGGAATACCGTCCCGAGCAGGCCACGCTCCACGCAGTCAACATCACGACCGGTGGGGAGCAGCACTTCTCCTTTACCCGACAGGAGGAGCTGGAAGCCACTGCCACGCAAGCCACTGCCATGCGCGCCTACCTCTACGAACCGAATAGCGCACTCCTGAAAGCAGGTGCGTTCAAGACCGTCGCCACTCGCCTCGATCTCGAGAAACTACACTCGCGCGGCAACCTCTACACCTCTGACCACCTTCTTCCCGCCTTCCCCGGTAGGATCTTCGCCGTGGACGAGATCATTGACTTCTCAGGGAAGGCCCTTCGACTTCTCGCCGCGCGCTGCCAGAAAGCCAACATCACGGCCCGTAATTTCACTCTCTCCGTCGCCGCACTGCGCGAAAAAAGCGGTATCAAAGAAGGCGGTGACGTCTACCTGTTCGCCACGACACTTGTCGGACGAGGAGGGGTGCTACTCCTTTGTCACAAGGCCGTGTAGAAAAGCCTCTCGCGCCAGATCAAGTTGCCCCTTGCGAGGTGGTATCGGATTGCACGAATCGCGTTCGTCACGTCTCATTCTATAGCGCCCCCCTTTGTTTTGTTTCCCCAAATATTTCATTGCTTGCCGCCTCCCATGATGAATATTTTAAGGAGTGGTCGTCTGTTCGTCTAATTTTTTTTAATGCACGTCCATTCTTTCATCCGAAAAACACTATCTTTGTAGTTGACAAAAAGGGGCGGCTCTATAAGTTCATTACTCACGACATCGCGTTCGCGTTATTAGTGAATTTAAATGGCAGTAGAATAAATTTCGGAATTATATCGTCGACATGGATCAACACTCTTTTAAGCATTTTGTCAAGCTTTATTCGGACAACCTACTTTACTATGTCCGAGGCTTTCTGCTCTCGAGGGAAGAAGCGGAGGAAATCGTAAGTGACGTGTTCCTCGAGGTCTGGCAAAACAGGGAGAAAATAGACGACATCGTTCACCCGAAAGCATGGTTGATCACGATTGCTCACAATAAAACCATCTCTCACTTGCGGAAGAAAAAGAATGAAGGTAACACTGTCTCGTGGGACGAGGTAGGAGAGTTTTTCGTGCCCGGCGACCTGCAGACTCCCGACGAACAGGTTATTAGCCAGGAAAACATGGAAAGAATCAACCGCGCTATCGGGACACTCCCTTCCAGGTGTCAACAAGTCTTCGTGCTCGCAAAAATAGAAAGGCTACCTTATAAAGAGATAGCGACCATGCTCGGTATTTCTATCAAAACGATCAACATACATATCTCTAATTCATTGCGCCTAATCTCGAAAGCCCTGAAAAAATAATTAAAAAAACTCGCTCGAAGATAGGAGATCTTCGAAAATATTGCGTCTTTATGTTCAAAAAATCACGTGAAATGGGAAATAAAGACGATTACGAGTCATTAGCATCCTACCTGGATCGTCGTCTCACGCATCCTGGAGATCAGGCATTCACGCCAAAAATGATCGAAGAAGACGAACTCCGGAAACTGTTCTTCCTGTGGGACGAATGTCTTCCCGCGGAAAGCAGTACAGGAGACACGTGGTACAAAATCGAGAAAAAAATTAAAGAACATGACGCGCGGGAATCGCGAAACGCTTCTCGCGGGAAATTATTCGCGTCCGCGAGGACACGTGGTGCGGTGGCCGCCATTATTATCGCGGCAACTCTTTCCATTTTCCTTTTTCTCTCGAGAGAAGAAAAAGATCTCGCACTGGGAACAGAACAACACGTGCAAGAGGACATCTCAGGAGACACGATAAAAGAGGTAACACTTGTCGTGGCGGGCAAAAAGCAAATACAAATAGCCAACAATTCCAAGATAGCCTATTCGGCAGCAGGAGACGTGCAGGTTAATTCCGAGACACTAAACGGAATACCGGCAGGAACGAAAAACGAAGAAGAAGAATACAACCGGATTATCGTACCCAAGGGGAGGCGCTCCATGATCGTGCTTGCCGACAGCAGCCAGATCTGGATAAATTCCGGCAGTCAGGTAGTTTACCCGCGTTCCTTCGGCCAGGGGAAAAGAAAAATCTTCGTGGAAGGCGAGGTCTACCTGCAAGTTTCCCGCGACGAAACGAGACCTTTTATCGCGAGCACGCCCACCTTCGACGTGCAAGTGCTCGGCACCTCGTTCAACGTGACCGCGTACAAGGAACATTCGGAGGCGTCGGTTGTGCTGGTAGAAGGAGCGGTAGAGGTAACAGACCTCCAGGAACGATGCGTGAAGGTACAGCCGAACGAACGGGTGGAAATGGACGAAACCGGCATCTTGAAAAAAGAAACAGTAAACGCGGGCGATTACATCGCGTGGGTGAACGGCGTGTGGATATTAAATGGCAAATCGCTGAAAGAGGTACTCCTGCACCTGGTCGAGTATTACGGACAGCCCGTTTACCACGATCCGTCCCTTGATGACGAACCTGTCTATGGCAAGTTATTCTTGAACGACGACCTACACAAAGTACTGGGATCCATCAGGCAGGCATTGTCCTTAAATGAAAACGAGAATATGATCTCGACGAGATAAACATAAAACAAGTATCAACCTAAAAAAGCACAGATATGAAGAAAACGTAGTTAAAGAAGAAAGTCGGACTATACCGCGAGTACCGTCCGCCAGCAAGTAATTTCCATTTAAACATCAAATGTTAATAACAAAAATCAGCACGAGAGTATGAAAAAAAACGTGACTTTTCGACAGAAGAAGGGATACTTTATATCTCTTTATCTATTAATCAGTAGTTTTCTCTTAATAGAGCCTCTTCATGCCGCGGACATTCGCGTGGCAAATGAAGAGCAAGCCGTGCAAACGGTGAGAGACGTGTTCAATTACATTGAACAGAACAGCAACCTTGTCATCATGTATTCGAAAACCCTCTTATCCGAGTTGGAGAAGACGGTTACCGTCAACCTGGACGGGAGAAGCATGGAAGACATCCTGAAAGAGTTATCCTCGACGACCGGTATTGAACATATCATCAACGACCGGCAAGTAATCGTGACCAGCCCCCGCGAGCAACAACAAGAGGATAACCGGATAAGAGCGAACGGGCAAGTACTCGATGAAAACGGCGTAAGCATACCGGGCGTCAACATCCGGTTAAAAGACCAACTTGGCGTGGGAACGATAACCGACGCGAACGGTAACTTCTCGTTACTAGTACCCAGGGGTGCAGTGATCGTCGTGTCATACATCGGATACCTCTCCGTGGAACTGCCTGTCCGGAACACCAACAGCCTGGTTATACGCCTGGTTATCGACGAAAAAATGTTAGAAGAGGTTGTCGTGGTCGGCTTCGGCAAACAGAAAAAGGCGAGCGTGGTCGGCGCCATACAATCTATCAACCCGAGCGAGTTACGCGTACCGTCGAGCACCTTGAGCTCGGCCTTCGCGGGCAAACTGGCCGGCGTGATCTCCGTGCAGCGTTCCGGCGAGCCTGGAGCTGACGGGGCGAGCTTCTGGATTCGCGGTATCTCCACGTTTGGTGGTGGTTCCACGCCCTTGATCTTCATCGACGGGGTGGAAGTCAGCACGGGAGACCTGAACGCGTTACCTCCCGAGGTCATCGAAAACTTCTCCATCCTGAAGGACGCGGCGGCAACGGCACTCTACGGTTCGAGAGGCGCGAGCGGCGTCATGCTGGTAACCACGCGCCAGGGGAAAACCGACGAGAGAGCGAAAGTCAACATCCGCGTCGAGGGACAGATGTCACAGCCCACGCAGATCGTGGATTTGGCTGACGGGGTAGAATACATGCGAATGTTCAACGAGGCCGTACTGACGCGTTCCCCGAGCACACCGCTTGAAAACCTACCTTTTAGCCAGAGCAAGATCGATCACACCGCCGCGGGCGCCGACCCGTTGCTCTACCCGAACGTGGACTGGCAGAAGGTGCTCTTCAAGGACGCTTCCTACAACCAGACAGTCAACCTGAACGTGACGGGTGGTGGATCGAAAGTGACCTACTTCCTCAATGCCACGTTCAACAACGACGACGGTATGTTGCGTAGCGACCCGCAGAACAAGTTCAACAACAACATCCGCCAGCAACGTTACTCCATCCAGGGGAACATCGTGGCAGACGTGACGCCGACGACCAAGACCGCCGTGCGCCTCAACTCGCAAATACTAAACTACGGTGGTTCGTACGCGTCGTCGTCGAGCATCTACAGCGAGTTATTCGACTCCCCGGGCGTGCTTTTCCCTGCCTATTATCCTGACATGGATGGCGACCGCGTTCGTTTCGGTAACAAATACGGCGGACCGCATCCTATGGACGGCAACACGCCTCTCTACCACAACCCGTACGCGGAGATGGTTCGCGGGTACAGCGAGCGCAACACGAACACGAGCATCGCGTCCTTCGACGTGGCACAAGACCTGGGCTTCTTGACTCCCGGACTCACCGTCAAGGGACTTGTCTCTTTCAAGAACTGGTCCTCGACCACGATCACCCGCGAGTTCCAGCCGACCTTCTACGAGGTTGACCCCGACAAACTCGCGGCCAATCCCGACGCGACCTACTCGGTTGACATCCTCTCGAGCAACCTTAACCCCGGGAGAACAGCGTTAAACACCGCCACGTCCGCTTCGGGCGACAGGTTAATGACCATGCAATTCAGCGCGGATTACGCCCGCACGTTTGACGCGCATGACATCAGCGCCCTGGTGGTATACCTCCAGAGGGATTACCACAACAACGCCCCCGGCAACTTCCGCGACGCCTTACCCACGCGCTACCAGGGCGTATCCGGACGCGTCACCTACGGGTACGACGGGAAATACCTGGCCGAGGTCAACATCGGGTACACCGGTTCCGAGAACTTTGAAGAAGGCAAGCGTTTCGGCACATTCCCCGCGTTCGCCGTGGGATACAACATCTCCCGTGAAAACTTCTGGACGCCGATCGAGCACATCATCAACAACCTGAAATTGCGCGCCTCCTACGGTATCGTGGGAAACTCCAGCATCTCCGGTTCGAGATTCCCCTACCTGACGGAAGTAAATCTCTCGGGACGTAGCTACCAGTTCGGGTCCGTGGACGCTCGCGTCAGCAAGTCAGGGGCCTCCATCACGAAGTTCGGTGCTTCCGGCGCTAGCTGGGAAGAAGGAGTAAAGATAAACCTGGGCTTTGACCTGGAGTTATTCCGCGCGCTTTCCATCACGGCTGACCTATACAGGGAGGACCGCGATGGCATCTTCATGCAATATCGCACCATCCCGACCGAGTCCGGCATCGTGGGTAACATCCCGTACGCCAACATCGGAAAGGTAAAGAACGAAGGCTTTGACATCTCCGTCGATTACAACAAGGCGTTCCTGAACAACGAGCTGATACTCTCCGTTCGCGGTACCTTCACCTACGCCAAGAACACGTTAGTCGATCGCGACGAGCCGACTTATGACGAGTACAACCGTCACCAGTCCGACCTCGGCAAGCCGTTAAACCGTTCCAAGGGATACGTTGCCAACGGACTTTACTCCTACGACGACTTTGACGTGGACGGACAGGGCAACTACACGCTGAAGGCGAGCCTTCCCAGCAGCATCTACAACGTCCAACCCGGGGACATCAAGTACCTTGACCTGAACCAGGACAATTCACTGGACGGAAACGACATGACACAGCTCGGCGATCCCACGACCCCGCAAATCGTGTACGGTATTGGAGCGTCGGCTTCCTACAAGGGCTTTGACGCCTCCATCTTCTTCCAGGGAGCGGCCAAGACCAGTTTGATGATGTCCGGAATGCACCCGTTTGGCGCGATGTACACGCAGCTCTACCAGTTCATTGCCGACGACTACTGGTCGGAAAGCAACCCGAACACCAACGCTGCTTATCCTCGTCTTGTCTCGGGCCTGGCCTCTCACAACAACTTCGAGAACTCCAGCTACTGGTTACGCGACGCCTCCTTCGTGCGGCTCAAAGATGCCGAGGTAGGATACACCTACGAGCGCGCGCGGCTCTACCTGGCCGGGAGAAACCTCGTCACGTTTAGCAAATTCAAGCATTGGGATCCCGAGGTAGGTGGTGGACGCGGTCTTGCTTACCCCCCGTCACGCACGGTTTCGCTCGGTCTTCAACTGACATTTTAACGAATAACACAAGAGAATATGAAAATGAGAAATATCCTACTCAGCCTGTTCGCCGGGGTACTGTTAACGTCGTGCGATTTCCTCGACATCGTTCCCGACGACACCCCCGCTTTGTCGGACGCCTTCAAGAACGAAAACACGCTGGAGGGCTTCCTGTACACCTGCTACTCTTACCAGTACGACTACTTCGACTTCCGCGGAACGCCCGGCCTGGCCACCTCCAACGAGCTGGTACACGCCTACCACTGGACCTCGCAATGGTTCGGGTGCATCGCCTTCAACGCGGGACAACATAACTCCGCGAACCCCATGATGGACCCGTGGGGCGGCTTCTCCTTCTACAATTACTCGTCGCCGAGCGTGTACCAGGGGATTCGCCAGTGTTACATCTTCCTGAACAACGCCGACCAGGCCAAGCCTTCGAACGTTGATCCTGAAACCTTCGAGCGGTTGAAAAACCAGTGGAAAGGAGAGGCAAAGTTCCTGATCGCGTACTACCATCACTTGTTGTTACAGTGCTACGGCCCGATCGTTTTCGTCGAAAACGAGACCGACGCGAAGCTCCCGCGCCTCACGCTGGACGAGAGCGTCAACAAGATCAACAACATGTACGACCAGGCAATCGAGTTGCTACCGGACACGCGCACGCTACGTTCGGAGTATGGAAGAGCCACCAAAACCATCGCCAAGGCCTTGAAAGGAAAACTGCTGCTCTACGCCGCCAGCCCGCTATTCAACGGGAACACGGACTACAACCTCCTCGTCGACAAGACCACGGGAGAGCACCTGATCAGCCAGACCAGCGACAAGAACAAGTGGCAACGCGCCATGTTAGCCATCGACTCAGCGATCACCTTTGCCAGAAGCCAGGGCTTCGATATCTACAATTTCGACAAGGCTGACCCGTTCCACGAGGAAGAGGCCGTCAAGCACTACACGAAAGACTTCCGCGCGAACTACCTGAGTTGCCGCATGGTGCTCGTGGACGACTGGAACAAGGAGATCATCTGGGCAAACACACGGAGCGAAAACAACGGGAACAGCCCGCAGCGGCACGCGATCATCAAGGGAATTGACTCGCGGCTCTCCGGAAGTGACCCCGTGGGTGGCCTGGGAGCGTCGCTCACCACCGCCAAGATCTTCTACACCAAGAACGGACTACCGCCAGAGGAAGATCCGGACCTGGGATATACCTGGAACGAGGCAGGGCGCATGACCGTGCCTCCTGGCGCCGAAACTTGTAACCTCCACCTGAACCGCGAAGCCCGCTTCTACGCCGCGATCGGTTTCGACAGGGGACCGTACGAGTTCAACAGCGACTCCACCTACCAGCTCAAGATGAAGGCAGGAGAGAAAAACGGCATGGTCTCCAAGGGAAATGACCACCTCTACAGCGCGTACGCTGTCAAGAAAATCATCGATCCCGACGGGGTAGCCACCGGCGCCTCCTACAGCCACCAGCAATACTGCTACCCGCTGATCCGCATGGCCGACCTCTACCTGCAATACGCCGAGGCATGTGCCGAGTTCCAGGGATCGCTGGACGCCAAGGCACAAGAATACCTTAGCAAGGTACGTGCCCGCGCCGGCCTCACCATGAACTACTTCACCGGCAAGAGCGGCGAGGCGCTCGTCAACGCGATACGTCGCGAGCGGATGGTCGAGCTGGCCTTCGAGTCGCAATGGTACTTTGACCTTCGCCGCTGGAGAAAGGCTGAAGAATGGTTCGCCAACGACAGGAACGGAGTGTGGGGATTAAACGACGAGGGAAAAACCAACGCCGAATTCTACAAGGAGACCCAGCTCACGGTATTCCCGTACATCTTCGACAAACGTCACTACCTGGTTCCCATCCGTCTCTCCTACATCAACGTGAACGAGAACCTGGTGCAGAACACCGGTTATTAACACACATAAATACTCGGACATGAAAACCATCACACAATCACGCGGACTCGTCATCCTCGCCGCCTGCTTCATGCTCGCGGCCTGTAGCGAAGACGATAAAAAAACCGTCATCCCCGTAACGGAAATCACGGTCGCGGGAGCGTCAGGCAGTGATCTCACGCTGAAGGAAAACCAAACCCTTCGCGTCACCGCCGTGGCCCTTCCCGAGAACGCCTCCTACCGGAGAGTGCTCTTCGAGAGCAGCGACGAGACGATCTTCACCGTCACGCAAGCAGGCGTGATCACCGGGGTCGCCCACGGGGTGGCCACGCTACGCGCCTTTGCCGCTGACGGAAGTGGCACGAACATCGAGATACCCGTCGACGTGGACTACAGGGAAGGCATCACCAACGTGAAAACGCCCGGCTCGCTCGCGCAACTCACCGCCTCCCTCACCTCCACGGAGCTCGTCGTCGTCGGGACGCTCAACGCCGAAGACATGAAAACAATCACCTCGCTGGCAACAACAAAGTCGCTGACGAAGATCGACCTGTCGGGCGTCACCAGCATCCCGGATAACTCCTTGAAAGGGCATGGCGCGACAGGCGTCGGCCTCTTCGAGGGCGCCGCGAAGCTCGAGAGTGTCACCGCCCCCGGGACGATAACCGCTATCGGGGCCAACTGCTTCCAGAACGCGCCTGCACTCGCGACGGTCACCCTACCGGCAACGGTCACCTCCGTCGGACAACAGGCCTTCAAGGGATGCGCGAACCTCACCTCCATCTTCCTCGACGCGACCGCGCCGCCAACGGTGGCCGCCAACGCTTTCGAGGGACTTACCCTGAAGAACATCGCCCTGACCGTGCCCACCGCCTCGGGAAGCGCCTACCGCGAGCGAGACGTGTGGAAAGAGATGACCGTGAACGGGGCCTCGCCGGAAGTATCGGAGGCATACACGATCCCGGCAGCATCAGCCGTCGAGGGCTGGCAATACGCCACCTTGTCGACACCGCTCTACACGACCAGCGAGTGGACCATCACGGCCGTCAGCACGCAGGCCTCGACCGACATCAACACGGTCACGTTCGGTAGCGCCGGCTGGGGCGTTCACTTGCTCAACATCGTGTACACGGGGACGGTAGTCGAATCCCTCGGTTCTAAACCCTTCGAGTTCTACCTCGGTGGAAAATCACAGGGAAGCACGAAGGTAGGAGCCATCGGACGCGGGAACTGGAACTCCACGACCCACACGATGACCCCGTATGCCATCACGCTGAACAAGCCGGTGACGATCACGCTGACGTGCACCGGGAATGGAAGCATCTCGATGACCGTCCAGAACGAGGGCGTGAATGGTGGGGAGCCCATCGACTTCAAGACCGCTACCGGAGTGGAAACCGTCACGCAAGTCGGGGCCGCGCACGCCGCGACAACCTCCGTCTATGTCAAGCGGAGATAACGCTATCGACAAGTAGATAGCGCGAGGGGACGGCCAGAGGGGAACGGAAGAGGGGACGGCCAGAGGGGAACGACATAGTGTAGACGAAAACAGAGAAAGAAAAGGGGGGGCGAAGCTCATTACTTCGCCCCTTTCTTTATCCTCATCCCGCTGGCGCGAGGCGACGTCTCCTGCTGCCGGGACAACAAACAACCATAACTCGTTAATAACACGTTCAGATGAAAAACATTTTCTACTTACTTCTATTCATCCTTTTCTCGAACTGTTCCGGGGACGACCTCCCGGACGGCACCACGAACTTGCCCCCGCGCCCGGGAACCTTCAACCCCGTGACGATCTTCACCGACGTCTCGTGCACCGAATTACGCGAGGGAATGACGAAAGCCTTCATCGACTCGGTATGCGACAACGCCATGTACCGCTCCATCGCCCTGCAAATGCTCGACGGCACGTACGCCTCCGAGTTCCGCGTCGCGCGCGTGGAGCCGCTTCCCGAACCCTCCGTCGACGCGTCGATCAACAAAACGGCCAAGTACGGCGTGATGGACTACCCGACGGGCATCTCCTTGAAATCCGGCGACACGCTACACGTCTTCGTCAGCGGCCTGCAAAACCCCGGGGAAGCAACGCTCAAGATCCAAACACTCACCACCGCGACAACAGGCGGGTACTCCTCCGGACCGGCAGCGATACCCCTCTCCAACGGGGAAAACATCATCGTCCCGGGAATCCTGCCCGGAAGCGGGAACGGACTGGCATACATCCGCTACTACTACACGAGCGCCACCCGACCTCCCGACATCAAGCTCAACATACACGGGGGAGAAGTCAACGGATGCTTCGACCTCCGAAAGCACACGAACGACGACTGGCAACGCCTGATCTCCGCCGCCGTGAACCCCTACTTCGACCTCGTCGGGAAATACGCCACCGTCACCGCGCCAACCGACTGGTTCAGGCAATACACCGGCGGGAGAGGAAAAGACCTCATCGACGCCTACGACGCGGTCGTCTACCTGGAATGGAAATTCATGGGACTACTCGACCCGCCAAACGGGTTCGGGGGGAAACACCGCACCCGCGCCTACTTCCACCACGAGGTCATGAACACCGGCGTCGGCGCCTACGCCTCTGACTACCACACCGCATACCCCGGAAACTACATGGCAAATCCTGACGCCATCGTCGGGGCCAACGTCTGGGTCTTCGGGCACGAACACGGGCACGTCAACCAAACGCGCCCCGCCTTCCGATGGGGCGGAATGGTCGAGGTCACGAACAACATCGAGGCCCTGTACCTCCTGACACACGCCCGCGAACTCGTGCCCAGCAGCCCTCACACCAACCTCAGAACCAACCTGCAAACCGTCACCGACGGCGGGTACGTCAACACCTACGAACGAGCATTCAACTGGTTCTTCGGGAAAGACAGGCCAAACTCAACCCCCACGCCGCACAACCTCAACGAGGACAACGCCCACCTCTTCCACCAGCTCGTCCCCTTCTGGCAAATATACCTCTACCTCGACAACGTCCTCGGGAAAACAGGCACGCACGGCGCGAGCTTCTACGAGGACATCTACGAGCACTACCGCAAGCAAGACCCGTATGCCAGCAGTCGCACCGACGGACAGCACCAAATCTACTTCGTCGAGCTCGTCTGCCGGTTAGCCAACCTCGACCTGACCGACTTCTTCAAGAAAACGGGATTCCTGCAACCCTACGGGTCGGGAACGCGCCTCGTCAGCGAGGCCATGATCGAAACCGCGATCAACAACATCAAGGGATACCCACCACTAACACAGGCCATGGAATACATCACCGACGCGAACGTGCACGTCTTCCGCGACAAGCTACCCCTCCAAACGGGATACACCGCCGAGGTCAGGAACAACGTCTTCGTCTCGCCACCGGAAGGATGGACAAACGCCGTGGCCTTCGAGGCGCGCGCGGGTGGACCAACCGGGGATCTCAGGCGCGTCTACACCGCCGGGAACGCCGTCACCGCCCAGCCATTCAGCGGAAACGGCTTCCTCTACGACATCGACGTGCACCGCCTCTACGCCGTCGGGCACGACGGGGAACGACGCGAAGTACCCGTGACGCTCGCCGGGACAACACCAACACCAGACAACTTCACGATCGGGACGGGACATAAAGTACTGTACCTCATCCCCGAACTAAGCACCTCCGACACGTGGACGATCGACCTGTCCACCACCTGGACCGCGGAAGAGCACGTCAACTCCTGGGGATCGGCACTGCTGGCCTCCGACGAGGACCCCGGGAAAGACGGGGGACTCCAGAAATTCCAGTACTACTGGAACGCCCCGACCAACAAGAACGGCGTGATCTCGTTCAACAACACCGCCACCTCGTTCCCGCGCCCGACCGCGCTACCGGTCACCTTCACGTTCAAGCTCGAGTGCGCCGGCGACGGGGACATCTACATCACCTTCTCCGCGAACGGCAGCACGATAGACGCCCGCCGGAAAATCTCCGGCATGACCGCGCTGGAACACATCAGCAAAAACACGATATTCGAAATGCAAGGGAGTATCACCCGCTAACATCTCCCCTCGCCCGCGCGAGTATCACCTGTAAATAACCGGCGAGACGCGTTCAGGTCTCCAACTACCTGACGCTTCGCCGGTTTTTCATGCCCGATAGTCGGCCGTCAACATTGCATTGTCGGCCGTCGACATTGCATTGTCGGCCGTCGACATTGCATTGTCGGCCGTCAACATTGCATTGTCGGGCGCCAACATTCCATTGTCGGGCGCTAACATCGCGTGGTCAACTGTATCCCACGCGACGGTGCACGAGACCGGGACGCGCGACCGTGAAAAAATAGCGACGTCCGGGAAAGACGTCGCGGGATGGCGCGGGCATGATTAAAAGCCCTGGTAGAGCGACGAGTATAGCACTACTCCTCGCGGAAGATAGCGGCAGCGTCTCGAGCCATTTTGGCTTGCTCGTGGCCAACGCCGGGAAGCTCGCGTTTCGTCCACGCGAGAGGGAATGAATTCTCGCGAGCGATCGCGGAGCACTCGTTATAAAAATAACGCCCCCGGGCATACCGGTTGGCTCCCTGTCGCGTCGATCCGGGAGAAGTATTTAACGACGCGTCCTGCCGGGTGTCGTTCATGCCGAGATGGATGGTGAGCGGGACGGCAAACGCCACGCGGAGGCTTTCCGCTGTGACTCCCGTTCCCTTCAACCCGTGCGGGAAGTCAATCGAGAAATCGGGGACGGTATACCACCCGGCGTTGGCCGCGACAGCCCTTCTCACCCGCGCGCCGGGGGTGAAAATCAAGTAACGATGAACGAATTGCGCGCCGGCAGAATGTCCGAACATGTCGTGACGCGCGACGCGGTTGCCGGTGGCCTCCTTCAAGTAATCAAACGCGCGTTCTACCGCCGCGAACGATCGTTCGCCGGGATCTACCAGTCGGCCGGCGGCGTCGATGACGTTCCCGGTGATGTATTCACTCGTCGTGAAGGTCGCCGCGGGAAACTCGAAGGCGATCACCGCGCGTCCGTCCGCGGTGGCGTTCTCGATCCACGCGTCGAGATAGTTACTCGCGTCGCGTTCGATCCCGGGGAAGAGGAAGAGTAGTGGCGTTCCGGCGCTCGCGTTGCCGGGCACGAAGTAATGCAGGACGATCGACTTGCCGTTGACGTCGAGCGCGGTCGTCCCGCGGCCCTCGAGGAACGGCGCGGGCGCGTCCTTGTCGCAGGCGACGAGCAGCGCCAGGAGCGCGGCGGGGATCGACAATCGCATCAGAAGGTGATTTGCAAGATCATGCCGGCGCGGGTGACGTTATCCTCTCTCTCGCGTATTTCCCGCTCGACGTCGAGCTGTATCTTGAGGCGGCCGTTCGCGACATGGCGGGCAATGGCGGCCTCGTAGGCGTCGACGCGGCGGAAGATGGAGGCCGTTTCGCGTGCAAATTCCGGGCGCGCGCGGACGTGTCGGGCGTCAATCTCCCACCCGGACTTGAAGATGTAACCGGCCTGGAGGTGAAATGCTTCCCCGAGCGCCAGGTAGTGACTGACTTGCCCGGGGAGGAGTTTGGAGGATCCACCGGCGGCGGTGTACAGGCCATCGAGGGCCGTGGCGGTGGCAACGGTGTACTCTCCCAGGAGCGTGAAGCCCCGGAACTTGAACAAGAGGTCGACATGTAACCGGCGGTAGTCCGGGTAGGCGGGCTTTCCATCCGCGTCGTGGAGCGTGAAAGCGCCGTGCCCGTCGCCCGTGGCGTGGCTCGCCCCGCGGTTGTAGTTGCCGGCGACGCCGGCCCTGAGCCTCGGTGCAGGTTCGCGGGCAAGGTCCACCGTCGAGCGATCGTTCCCTGGAGCAAAGCGGCCAAAGGGGGCAATGTCCAGGCGCACGCCGAGCTTGACGCCGCCGAGATCGACATCGGTGGAGGTGGTCCCGAATGCATTAATCCCGTCGCCGGAAGTCGCGGAGAGCGCCGGGAACAGGACAATCGGGCCGGCGTTGAACTCTCCCTCGACGAAGAGGCCGAACTCGCGTCCGGTGGCAGAGAACATGGTGGACAATAACGAGTAGTCCGCCATCGCGATCATGCTTTCCTGTAGGTTGATCTCGCGGTTGTTCGTTGGCGACTGCCTTTGCCCGGCGTGCAGCGCGATAAAGGGGCGGGGGCGATAGGAGAGATACGCGTCGAGGAGTGGAGAGTTGCGCGCGAAATCGACTTGCATGAAGAATTCGACGCGTTCCCGTCGCGCTTCCCCGCGTAACGAGAATAAGCCGCGCTTGACGGTGAAGCGTTTTTCGGCCTCGCCGGTAGTCGCGGCGGAATAGACGAGAGCGGGCTGTAGCATCCCGCCGACGCGGAAGGCGTAATTGCCCTCGTCGAGACGCAGTTCGACGCCGTTCCCTGGTTGGTACGCGATCGCGTTCTCCTGTGCCCGCGCGGCGGCGGCGAGGAGGAGTGTCATGGTGATAATGGTAACTCTTTTCATCGTGTATAATGTTTATGGAATATTTCCGGTGATCCTGTACAGGGGTAACTCTTGTCCGGCGATCGCGGTCACGAGACCGTATCGCGTGAAGCTGTTTTCGGCTTCCGGCTCGAGCAGCATGGCGGCAAGGTTTGCCGCTCGTTGATTCATTTCCACGAGCGCGCTACCCGGTGGGAGAAGCAGTGCGCGTGGGACAATGGAGGTAGTGACGGTCTGCTCGACGATTCCCTCGAAGGGCGTGTCGGCGCGGCGGCAGGCGGAGACGAGGAATGTTTCCCCGTCGACGCGTTGCTCGCGATCCAGGCGGCGGGTGATGACGCCGAGCGCGTCGAGCTTTTCGACAAGGTGGTCATTCCCGGGGGCGATGGCATATGCCAGTGGTCTCGAACGGACAATCACGGGTATCGCGTCGGCAGCCGCGCGGGCGGGCAAGTCGATGTCGACGCGCGCGTTCTTCTCGATGTCAATGAATGGGAACGGGCGGCGGGCGACGGGACGGGTGGCGGTGACGACGATCGAGTCTTGGTTGTTGGCGGCGATCGCGTCATGCAAGGCTGTTGCCTGTTCGACGGCGTCGCGCAACAAGGTCTCGAGCACGAGATACGCCGAGAGCACGCGACGCTTGAAGGCTGTCCTCCCGATGTCGGCCCCGCGGATCTCGGCGAGGATGGATATCGCGCCGCGTAACGCGAACGACGTTGACGATGACCGGGGACTGGCTCCACCAAGATTTAACACGATCTCCCCACCCTCTCGCCGTGACGTGAAGTAAAGGTGCGACGTCATTCCCGCGTCCGAGAGCGCGCGGTGTATGGAAGGTAAAAATGCCTGCTCGAGGAGTAGCCCGAGAGCGGGCGCGCGATTGAGGTTGTCACTGTGAAGCAACATCACGTCGGGCGCCGCGCAAGCACCGAAGGAGGCGAGGCGCGCGTAGTCGGCGCGAAACGGCCGGTACTCGTGCAAGTCAAGCACTATATCGGGAGAGAATGCTGTCGCGAACCGGTTCAGCGCCACGGTCTCGGGCGCGAGCAACTTTGTCATGTCCCTGTTCATGTCTAACCCGCCGTCGAGCTCTCTCCGGAGCTTCTCCCCGCCGTCGATGTTGATGAACGGGAGCAGGGCGATGTCGAGGTGGTCGAGTAACGCGCGCGTGTCGCTGTCGCTGAAGACGCGATGCAGGAAGTAGAGGAGCGCCTCCGTCCCGGCGGGCTCGTCGCCGTGAATCCTTGCGAGCAGCAGGACGCGCGTTTTTCGTTTGCCATCTTCCCGGCGGAGGATGACGGCCGGTATCTCCTTCCCTCCCCTCGTCTTCCCGATAACGGTACGCGTGGCCAGGGGATCATCTTTTATGGTCGCCCGGATGTACGCGAGCGTCTCCTGGAGAGAGGCAAACCCGCGCTTTTTCTGGAACGAGGGCGTGGGGATCTCTATCCCGGGGTCGGGAAAGAACTTTTCGGTCATCGCGCGCGGTTGTTGGGCGAGCGCGCACGCTGGAAATAGTAACGCGAGGAGCAGGGGGTAGGGTGACATGAGGACGCGATTTAGAAGGAGACCTGTAACAGACACTGGAAAAGAATCTCGGGGCCGGTGAAGACATTCCCGGAGACGTCGCGGTTGCCTTCCCCGGCAGCGACGCGCGCGACGGATGCCTGTAGCTTGACGGCGTGCGAGCGATTGAGGTACTTGGCGGCGGACAATTCATGTACCGTGTTACGGTTATAATACAAGGTGTTGTTGAGGTAAGAATTGTCGTCGGGGAAGAGCCGGGTGTAACGCGCCCCCGCGGAAGCCAGCCAGCGCGGGAAGAGATACGAGGCCTCGAGATTGATCCCCGAGCCAAGCATCATGCGCCCCTTGACGTAGGCCTCGACGCCACCGTCAAAGGTCGTGGCCAGCGAGCCGTCCTCGCGGACGCGGTAAACAATGTCCCCGGGCACGTCGGCCCACGCGCGGGCATACTCGCCAAGGAGATAAAGCCCCCGGTACTTGAAAAGGAAATCGGCGACAATCTTGCCGTATCCCGGGAGGAGATGACGCTGCCCCGCGTCAAGGTAGAGTATGTCCCCCGAAGACCTGCCGCCGCGTCGATCGCTAACGCCATCGTTGTAACTGACGGCGGCACCGATGGAGAGTCTCGGCGCTACCTCGCGCACGAGGTCTGTACCGGAGAATTCGCCGAACTGCCGGAAGCGACCGAAGGGAAGGAAATTCACGCGCGCGCCGTACTTTAACCCCCCGAACCGGCGGGAGAGGGTGACGCTCCCGTCACCATCAGTAACGGAGATCTCGGGACGAAGCACGGCCCGCTGCCCGACGCGGAAATCACCCTCGACGGAGACGCCAACCTCGCGGATGGTGCTGAAGGCGGAGGAGAGCTTGCTGCGGTCGGTGAAGGCGAGCGTGTTCGACGAGATTCCCATTTCGCGGCTGTCCGTGGAGACGGGCGCTTGCCCGATGGTAATCGTGATGCCGGACGCGGGTTTATACGCGATGAACGCGTCGTGCAAAAGACTGTTGGCCTCGTCACTCGAGAGGGACTCGGAGAAATCAGCGGTTAGCCGGTACGTCAACCGCCCGTCAAGTAATCGCCCGGAGAGACGTAGCCGGGCGCGCCGGACGCGGAAACGATGACTCGCGTCCGCGTCGCCGGTATAGAAGCGGGAGTCAGACTGCATTTGCACGTAGCCGCGGAGGGTCATGCTATAATTAATAGCCGGGAAAGAGAAGGTAAAACCCTCGCCGATGGTGTAAGCGTCGAGACGCGCTTCCTGCGCCCGGGCGACTCCCGGGGCGAAAAGGAGAACGAGTAACCACGACAAGCCATGTAGCAGGGGAAGACGCGCGCGGCGGGCGGGCGTCCGGGAAAGAAGGGATAGAATCGCGAGTGTTTTCATGGTTTTATGCATTTTCAAAGTTTCCTTTCTTCAGGATTACCCCGTCGCGCGTGATCGCCTCTCCTCGCGCGAAAAGATGTCTCGGGGAGAAGTGTTCATCGAAGAGGCAGAAGTCAGCGTCTGCCCCCGCGAAGATCCTCCCCTTGCACGACAACGAAAGATTGTCGGCGGGGTTGCTCGTCACGAGCCGGAAAGCGTCGGAAGGGGAAAGGCCTCCATCCGTGATCAGCTTGATCACCTGCTCGAGGTTCTTGCCGAGGGGAGCGCGATGATAGTCGAGAACGTTCCCGGCGGCGTCTCTCTTGACAACCCCGGCATTACCGTCGCTACTGAACGTAAGGCGCGAGATGGGCACGCCGCGCTGAAGGGCGAGCAGCACTTGCTTGTACGGCTCGTCGAAACGCGTGCCGCCGGTAGAGATGTCGATCATCCCGCCGGCGAGGGCGAAACGGATTGCCTCGTCGAAGAGTTCCGGCGCGCGCCCGACGTGCGTGGGAGACAGGCGGCGGGCAGGCAGGTGATATCGCTCGACAAGCTCCAGTAGCACTTTCATGCCGGTGTCTAACGCGCCGAGATGAACGTGAAGTATTCCCCCCTTCCCGGATAACATGCCGGCAACATGCAAGTCCGCGACTAACCGCGCCAGCTCCCCGGCGGTGGGGAACGAGGATCTGTCGTCGCTGATGGCAATCTTGCACCCGAGGACTTTATCGATGAATAGCATGTCACCGCGGAGGGTGCCGGTAATCGTGACGGGCGGGTAGACGAACGAGCCGGTCAGCATGTAAGCGGTGATCCCCTCCTGGTCAAGCGCGCGGACCTTGGCATACAGGGAGCGAAGGTCGCGCGTGGTGCTATCCGTGCCGAGCAGCCCGACGACCGTTGTCGTGCCACAAGCGACAAGCGCTCCCAGCTCGACGGGCGGGGTCATCGATGCAAATCCCTGCTGTCCTCCCGCCCCTGTCACGTGCACGTGCTGGTCGATCAATCCCGGGACGAGCGTCAGCCCGTTGGCGTCGATCACCTCGAGATCCGTGCCGGAGAGATGGATTTTTGGTTCGATGGCCAGGATTTTCCCGCCACCGACAAGCATGTCGCGTACCCCGATGGCTTCCGGGGCCAGGATGTTAGCGTTTTTCACAAGCTTCATGGCCGGTCAGAAAAAGAAGTGATACGCGATCATGAATACCAGTGTCGCGCATAGCGGGATCAGGTTTCGCTTGGCGAGCTGGAACGGCGATACTCCCGCGATCTCCGAGATGGCCACGACGACGCCGGAGATAGGCGACACGGCGCGTCCCATGCTCGAGGAGAGTTGCATCGGGAGGATGATGTCGGAGGCATTCGCTCCCAGCCTGTTCGCGATGTCGGGCACGAGCGGTCCGAAAGAGAAGAAGGACGCGTTGCCACTGCCCATCAAGAGCGACGCCAGGAAGATGATTACCGTCATGAGTATGCCAATGCCAACCGCGCCGAGACCAGCGTGCCGCGAAGCGTCCACCAACCCGTCAATGAAGCCGAGGCTGATCAACCCCGCCGAGAAGATCTCCGCGGAGACGATAAGCGTGATGACCGAGGCGAAGACTTTCCCCATGCCTTCCCAGAAAGTTTTCAAGGAGGCGAAGACCTCCTTCAACGAGCGGCGACGAACCAGCTCGAAGAGGAAGGCCACGAGCAGGCCAATGAACGTCGCGGTCGTCGTCTCCAGGATGATGGCGTTGTCAGGGGACAATTGCACGAAGCGAGAGAAGATGATCAGGAGGATTAACGGCAAGAGCGGTAACAGCGCGTAGACGAGCGGGACGGTGGTCTTGAACTCGCTCTTCCGGAAGGTTTCCACCCGCGCGCCCTCTCGCTTGTCGAAATGACGGTTCACGAAAAAATAGAGCACCATCAACAGGATCGTCAGCGGGATTGTCAATGCCAGTTGGTTCTCGACGAAATAAGCGACGTTGCTCTTCCCGATAAGCTCGGCGGCGCGGGCTGTATTCGCCGACGCCGGCCCCATGTCAAAGACAGTGCAGGCGGAAATCACCGACACGGCCGACAAACGACTCACTCCCAGCCCCACGAGCACCGGGTAGATCGACGCGACTAACAATAAGCCAAGGCCCGTCGCCGACGGGGTGCAGATGAACAACAATTGCCCGATGGGAATCACGAGTATGGCCGCGATGTAAGGATATTTCCGGAAAAAAGAGAGCGGCTGCATCGAGATATATACCAGGACCTCGCTCGCGCCGATTTTCTTCATGTAAGCGACAAACCCGCCGATGGCCATGATCATGAGACCCGCTCCCGAGACCCGCGCGACCATTGATTCCTTGAGTCGCTGGAAGAGATCGAAGAACGGGAGGCCCGTGCTCTCCTTCAGTTCCGGTATCTCGAACCCGAAGCTGATGGCAATCGCCATCATGACAAACCCGCACGACAGGAGGACGGCCTGCGGGTGATAATGCTTGAAGAGCAAGTACGCGGCAATCGCGATGATTTGCAATGGGATCACGATCCCGACGATCGCGGTCATTTCTGCACGCCTTGTTTCGTGGTCAACTGGTCGTGGATCGCCGCCGGAATGGTAAACGGGGCGCCGGGGTTTCCGGTCAGCGTCACGCTCTTCAACGCGGTATTCGCCGACAGGTCGATCGTCGTCAGCGAGTGCGACGAGAGATTGAGCGTGACGAGCGCCGTGTTTGCCGACAGGTTAATCGTCGTTAACTTCTCCGTTGCCTTCGTGCTGGCGGTGAAACTCAGGTACTCGAGCGCCGCGTTCGCCGACAGGTCAAGCGACGAGATAAAGTTATTATTCAAGTCCAGGTAGACCAGTTTCGCGAGCGCCGACAGGTCAATGGATGGCAGCTCGTTAGAAGTCAGCTGGAGCGTGTCGATACCCGTGAAATACTGGATCCCGTCGAGATTCGTGATCTTCGTTGCCGCGGAGGGCACGTTAGCGTTCGTCAAGACGGTGATCCGCGCGGCATTCTTCCTCAAGTCAAGCTTTCCCGTCGCGGCGGCGGCGGCGGCGACATCGAGCATGTACTTCCCTTCTACTTGCTGCACGTTACCCACTTGCAAGTACTGCAAGTATTCCGCGAAGGCCACGTCCGCGATCTCGCGCGTCTCGTCGGCCGGTGGTATTTCCGCGTCAGAAATCACCCCGTTCCGTGTCGCGAGCTGGTCATATATCGCCGCGGGGATCGCGAACGGCGCGCCGGGATTCCCCGAGAGATTCACCTCCTTCAAAGCCGCGTTCGCCGATAGATCAATCGCCGCGAGGGCATGACCGTTCAGGTCCAGGTACTCGAGCGCCGTGTTCGCCGACAGGTCAATCTCCTCGAGGAGCGCCGGGGCGCGCGTGCTTGCCCCGAAGCGAAGGTACGTCAACGCGCCATTCCCCGAGAGATCCAGCGACGTGATGAAGTTGGCGTTAATGTCTAACATGACCAGCTGCTCGAGCGCCGAAACGTCTAAAGCCGCCAGCTCGTTGGACACGAGCAACAGCGTGTCGATTCCCGTGAAATACTGGATCCCCTCGAGGCTCGCGATCTTCGTGGCGGCGGACGCGACGCCAGCGCCTTCCAACGCGGTGATGCTATTCGCGTTTTTCCTCAAGTCAAGCTTGCCCGTCACCGCCGCGGCCGCCCGTTCGCTCAACGTGAACGCACCCTCTTCCTGGTAAACGTTGCCCACGCCTCGGTATTGCAAGTACTCCGCGAAGGCCACGTCAGGGATAACGCGCCGGGCGTCAGGCGTCCCGTCATTCTCGACAATCACGTCATCGGTCGAGCACGATCCCGCGTACGCGGACGCGAGTAACACTAAAATGATAAACCGGTACTTTCTCATGACATTCCGTTTTTTGATGTTATGCATCGCGAATGTAGAGCGGCAACCCAAATAAAACATTAATAAACGCGTGAACAAACCCTGTAACGACGATTTTCTTTACCCGCGACCGCGTTAAAAAGTAATATCAACCCGCGCCCCTCGATTTTTTACCGTACTATTGTTGCGTTCTTTAACCCGCTCGAACGCCATGTACCCTCTTAGACTGTTTGCAATGATTCTCTCCCTCGTCCGCGCCCCGTTATCGCCAGCGAATGACGGGGAAACGGGGAGCGTCCCCGTCCTGGCGCTGAACAACGGGCACTTCTTCCGGTTCAACAACGACATCCGTCTCGCTTTCGACCTCTCTCTCGAGCAGGGACGGGCCGGGTATCTCACCTACATCCTCCGGCTGACGAACCTGAACAAGCAGGGCGTCGACGTGATCCTGAACGCCGGCGGGGAGCACCCCGAGATCCTGATCGTCGCCGGCGAACGGCTTTCCAAGAGCATCCCGCGCGTGCGCGTCCCCGGTCCGTCGCCCGTCCGTTTCTCCTTTCATTTTGACTTGAAACGCGACCAGCTCGCGTTGACCGTCGGCGACACGGTGCTCGTCGAGAGTCGCCTGGGCCTGCACCCCCGCGCCGATTACAAGATCACGATTGGCGCTGCCGGCTCGCCGCTTCGCCTCGAGAATCTACAAGCCGACCCTGACATTGTCTTTTCCAGGGACTTCTCGCGCTCCGGGAGCGCCGCGTTGTACTGGTTGATCGGCATACTGCTGGTAGACATTTGCGTGTTCCTCCTCTACGTCAGGCGCAAGCGCGAGCGTGAACGCGGGAAAGGGGAGGCGCCCGGCATCGTGTATCACCCGGGACGGGGCGCGGGCCATCGCGACGCGCCGCGGGCAAGTGACGTCGCGCTCTTTGGCGGTTTCCGCGTGATCGATCGTTCCGGGAAGGACGTGTCGCGGCGCTTCACTCCCTTGTTGAAGGAGTTGTTTCTCATTCTCTTGCTCCACTCCCGGCGGGACGCCGGCGGGATCGCGATCACGACCCTGCACGAGATGTTGTGGCTCGACAAGAGCGCGCAAAGTGCCAGCAATAACCGCGCTGTCAACATCGGCAAGCTGAAGACGATCCTTGACGCGGTCGGTGATTACGAGATTGTCTCGAATTCCTCGAGCATCCGTCTAGAGCTGCGCGAGGGGATCTCGTGCGACTATGTCTCGTTTACCGCCCTCCTCCGCGAGCCCTCGCTTGACGAGCGGCAGGTGCGCGAGCTGGCCCGCCTGGCGAGCCGTGGCCCCTTGCTCCCGGGGTGTAATCACGCCTGGCTGGACGCTTTCAAGGCTGACGTGTCCGCCGCGCTGGTGGACGCGCTGGTAGGGTTCGCCGCGATGGTGGGTAGCGGGGAGGAACGTCTCGTGGTCGAGCTCTCGGACGCCGTGCTGCTCTTCGACCCGCTGAACGAGGAGGCCCTGCAACTGAAATGCAAGGCGCTCGTGCAAACCGGGAAACATTCGCTGGCCAGCGCCGCGTACGCCCGGTTCGCCCGCGAGTACGAGCAACTTTACGGCGTCCCTTACCGGAAGGCGTTCCACGATCTCTCCCGCGACGCCTGATCCCCCCCTTCTGTCTAATTAGATTTCTCGCTTGTCTAGTTAGACAAGTCATTTGTCTAACTAGAAAAGTCATTTGTCTAACTAGATTTCTCGATTGTCTAACTAGAAAAGTCGCTTGTCTAATTAGACAAGTCATTTGTCTAACTAGATTTCCTGCTTGTCTAATTAGATTTCTCGCCTGTCTAACTAGAAAAGTCGCCTGTCTAACTAGATTTCTCGCCTGTCTAACCGGTAGTGAACGCGCTATAAAAGAGCCGCGACGCTCTACAAGAACGTCGCGGCGCGATCGACGGGAGAAGGAGATATCAAGTGTTCATCCCGCCACAGACGTGGATGGTTTGCCCGGTGACGTAGGCGGACATGTCCGATGCCAGGAAGAGACACACGCTGGCGATATCCTCCGGCGTGCCACCGCGTTTCAACGGGATTTTCGCGGCCCATTCCTTCCGCACCTCCTCGGGGAGCTGCCCGGTCATCTCGGTAATAATGAACCCGGGGGCGATGGCGTTCACGCGGATGTCGCGGGATCCCAGCTCCTTGGCGATGCTCTTCGTGAACCCGATGATCCCGGCTTTCGAGGCGGCGTAGTTGGATTGCCCGGCATTGCCACTGACCCCGACGACGGAGCTCATGTTGATGATCGACCCGGCGCGCTGGCGAATCATCGTCGCGGAAACCGCCTTCGTGAAGTTAAACACGGACTTCAGGTTCACGTTAATCACCATGTCCCATTGCTCCTCGGTCGCGCGCATCAACAGGCCGTCGCGGGTGATGCCGGCGTTATTGACGAGGATATCCACGCGCCCGAACTCCTTGATGATCTCCTCGACCGTGGCGGCCGTGTCGGCGAAGCTGGCGGCGTTAGAAGCGTACATCTTCACCCGCGCGCCGGTCGCGGCGATCTCGTTTTCAGTCTCCCGCGCGACATCGTCCCGTTTCAGGTCGGTAAAAGCGATGGCGGCCCCTTGCCGGGCGAGCTCTTTCGCGACGGCTTTCCCGATGCCCCGGGAAGCACCGGTGACGATGGCAACTTTTCCTTCTAATAGTTTCATACTTTTCTCTTTTAATGTTCAAATTTAGCGGGCCGCTGGCCCTATCAAGAGGCAAATGTAGGGAAAAAATCGTAGTTTCGCGGACAGTAGTCACCACGCCACCAAAACAACAACATGGACGAACCTCTCTTGAACGAGCACAACAAGCAGGAATATCCCCCGATGCATACCGCCGAGCATATCCTGAACCAGACGATGATACGCCTGCACGGGTGCCCCAGGTCGCGAAACGCGCATATCGAGCGGAAGAAGGGGAAATGCGATTATATCCTCCCGGAACCACTGACGGAAGAGGGCGCGCGGGAGATCGAACGGGCCGTGAACGAGGTCATCGCGCGCGGGCTGCCGGTGGAGATCTCTTTTACCGACAGGGAACACCTGCCAGGGGGGATCGATACCGGGAAGCTGCCCGCGAACGCGAGCGAAACGTTGCGCGTCGTGCGGGTCGGGGACTATGACGCGTGCGCGTGCCTCGGCGCGCATGTCAAGAACACGAGCGAGATAGGCACGTTCCGGATCACTTCTTTCGATTACCGCGCGCCCGTCCTGCGCCTCCGCTTCAAGCTGCTATGAGCCGGGAGGCCGTTCCGGATTTATTACTAAATTCGCGAGACAAACGAAAGTGTACCATCTAAATAATTCATCCATGAATATCCTTGATCAAATGAAAGAAAATGCCCGGAAGCTCGACAAACGAATCGTGCTCCCGGAAGGCTCCGAGGCGCGAACGCTCGAGGCGGCAAACGAGATCCTCGACAAGGGGATCGCGCGCGTGATCCTCGTCGGGGACCCGGTAGAGATAAAGCAATTGGCCGCCGGGAAAGGGCTCGCGCACGTCGAGAAGGCAACCATCGTCGACCCCGCCCGCCACGAGAAGAGAGAACTGTACGTCGACCTCCTGATGAAGGCGCGCGAGGGAAAGGGCTTGACCCGCGAGGCAGCCGCCGACCTGGTGCTGAACCCCCTCTACCTGGCCGTCTTGATGATCAAGAACGGGGACGCCGACGGGGAGGTCGCCGGCGCGCGAAATGCCACGGGAGACGTCTTGCGCCCCGCCTTGCAGGTGGTCAAGACGCGACCGGGAATATCAGTCGTGTCGGGGGCATTCCTGCTACTGACCGGCAAGCCGGAATTCGGCGAGAACGGGCTGATCGTCTGCGCGGATTGCGCCGTGATGCCTAACCCGACGGCGGAGGAGCTGGCGCAGATCGCCGTCTCTACCGCCAGTACCGCCCGCGCGCTCGCCGGCATCGAACCGCGCGTGGCCATGTTGAGCTTCTCGACGAAAGGATCTGCCAGGCACCCGCTCGCGGATAAGGTGATCAAGGCTACCGCGCTGGCAAGGGAGATGATGCCCGGGCTGAATATCGACGGGGAGTTGCAGGCCGACGCCGCGATCGTTCCCTCCGTCGGCGAGAGCAAGGCGCCGGGAAGCCCCGTGGCGGGAAGGGCGAACGTGCTGGTGTTCCCCAACCTGGAGGTCGGGAATATCGCCTACAAGCTCGTGCAACGTATCGCCGGGGCAGAGGCCGTCGGGCCCGTGCTACAGGGAATGGCCGCGCCAATCAATGACCTCTCGAGGGGATGTTCCGTGAGCGATATCGTGAATCTCGTGGCCATCACCGCGAACCAGGCAAGTAACTCTTATTAATATATCATGAATATTCTAGTCTTAAACTGTGGCAGTTCCTCTATCAAGTACCAGCTCCTGGACATGGCAGGCGAGCCACTCCTCCTGGCCAAGGGAATCGTCGACAAGATCACCCTGCCCGCCGGGAAGTTCACGCACAAGCCCGCCGGGAAAGCCGCGCTGGAGGTGGAACAACCCGTGCCCGATCACGCCTCGGGAGTAAACCTGATCCTCGAGGCGCTCGTCGACGCGACAAACGGCGTGCTCTCTTCACTGAACGATATCCACGCCGTCGGGCATCGCGTGGCGCACGGCGGGGAGTATTTCTCCGGGAGCGTGATCGTCAATGACGACGTGAAAATGAAAATCGCCGCCTGCCGGGAACTCGCCCCACTGCATAATCCAGCGCACCTGACCGGTATCGAGACCCTCGAGAAGTTGCTGCCCGGAACCCCGCAAGTGGCTGTCTTCGACACTTCCTTCCACCAGACGCTCCCCGAGAAAGCCTACATCTACGGCCTGCCACTGGCCCTCTACCGGAAGTATGGCGTCCGGCGGTACGGGTTTCACGGCACCTCGCACGCTTTCGTCGCCCGCGAGGCTTGCAAGCTGCTCGGGTGGAATATCGAGGAAAAGAAAATCATC
>JAITJA010000011.1 GCA_031279175.1 Odoribacteraceae bacterium | reverse complement strand
GTGCCCGGAGACTTGCTTGATGACGACGTCGTAAAGGTGATTGCGCGTCAACGCGAGGGTCCCGTCGGTCTCGTTAACGAACTCGACGCGGTAGAAGGTCTCGCTGCCGCCATCGTACTGGCCACCGATGACGAGGCAAGTGTTCTTCCCCCATCCCGTGCCGGGGACAGGTGTACCGGCGGGGGCCTCGAACGCGTAGATGGTCTCGATGAACGCGACGGTGGAGGTGCTCTCGTCGATGTCGTAGTCGACGAACTCGTCCTCCTGCTTCGCGCCGGCAGGGTAGACGGCGGTGGTATTGTAGTTGCTCGCGGTGGCTTCCGGCGCGACGTGTCCCTTGTTGTAGTAGTTATACAACCGGGCGCTGGTCAACTCGAAGTCCACGCCGTTGGTTACCGACACGTCGACGCGGGCAACGGCCCGCGTGAGATCGATCGTGCTCGAGATGCTGCTGGTGCTCTCGGTAATCGTCGCGGACGCGAGGTGTCCCCACATCGGGAAGTTCGTATTCTCTATCTTGTTGTCGGCGGGGAGGGTGCTCTCGAGGCCGTTCAGGACGTTAGCGCGGGAAGCGCCTCCCGCGACAATGGTCGCGATAGGAAGAGATGTAGAGATGGCCGCCCGCGCGTTGGCAAGCACGACGACGTTGTAGGTCCCGAGTGGCAGCCTGACCTCGAATTTCTTCGTGGCGTACGGGTCGTTGCCCTCGTCCTCGATCTTCGTCCCGTGGGCGCGGTAACAGAATTCATCGCTCGCGTTAAAGAGCAACACGTCAACGACGGCGATCGCGTTCTCGGCTCCCGTCCCCGCCAGGGAACGAGTGGCAGGAGAGGATGGCATCGAGAGCGACAGCGTGACGAGGGCCATCTCGTCATCGTTAATCTCCTTGTAGTGCTGGAGATCCTGGATGCAGGACGCGAACGAGAGCACCGTTGCCAAGAGAGCTATCGCCCCGCGATGTATACTACCTTTACTTTTCATCTTTTTGTTTTATGAATTTTTCTTGCTTTTGATTCCGCAAATATAGTCTCCATATTTTGTTAAAAGCAAGGGAATCCTTGTTTTTCTTTCCATATTTTTTCGCGGGCACTTTTTTTACTTGTTTTTCCCGTGTCCGCGCACCGGGAAAGAGGCGACTATTTACACCTGATTATTGCCGGGGGAACGGCAGGGGGAACAAGCCCGCGTAAAATCCCGTGGAATCGCTATTTTCGCGCTGTTAATCCATCAACATGCTTCAAGAGATACAGGAAATCAATATCGAGGAGTACGCGTACGAGTTGCCGGAAGAGCGCGTCGCCCGCTTCCCGCTGGAACGACGCGAGGACGCGCGCCTGCTAATCCTACAGGAGAAAGGGGAGGGGAACGGCATCGGGAACGGCATCGGGAACGGCGTCGAGTTCCGCGAAAGCCATTTCCGCGACATGCCCGCGCTGCTACGGGAGAAGGACCTGCTGGTCTTTAATAACACGCGAGTCATCCGCGCGCGGTTATCGTTCTACAGGGAGACCGGGGCGCGCGTCGAGCTTTTCTGCCTCGAGCCGGCAGGGCCGCCGGACCACGCGCGGAACTTCGCGGCGACAGGAGCGTGCGAGTGGTACTGCCTCGTCGGCAACGCGCGGCGCTGGAAAGGAGAGACCCTCGCGTGCCGGCAGTCGTCGGGCGACAATGAATGGTCGTTGCGCGCCACCCGCGTGGGGACAAGCGGCGACGCCACGCGGGTGCGCTTCGAGTGGGACGCCCCCCTCACCTTTAGCGAGGTGCTCGAGGCCAGCGGGCAAATCCCCATCCCCCCCTACCTCGGGCGGGACGCGGTAGAGGAAGACCTCTGGCGCTACCAGACCGTCTACTCGAGGAACGAGGGGTCAGTGGCTGCGCCAACCGCCGGCCTGCACTTCAGCGAGGAGGTGCTGCAACGGGCCCGCGCGACCGGGGCCATCCTCGAGGAACTCACGCTGCACGTCGGCGCGGGCACGTTCAAGCCAGTGAAGAGCGCGCGCTTCGGCGATCACGAGATGCACGCCGAGCACTTCGAGATCCCGCGCGCGCTCGTCTCCCGGCTACTCTCCGCGCCACGCGCGATCGCCGTCGGCACGACCTCCACGCGCTCCCTCGAGAGCCTCTACTGGATGGGCGTGAAGCTACTCCTCGACATTCCCTCCTTCAACGACCTCGGGCAGTGGGAAGCCTACGCGCTGCCCGGTAACATCCCCGCCAGGGAAGCACTGGAAGCCATCGCCCGATACCTCGACGAGACTGGAGAGAACGCCCTCCGCGGACGCAGCAGGCTGGCCATCGCCCCCGGGTATACCTTCCGCCTCGTCGAGGCAATGTTCACGAACTTCCACCAGCCGCGGAGCACTCTCCTGTTGCTCGTCGCCGCCGCCGTCGGGGAACGCTGGCGGGAATTATACGCCCGGGCCCTCGCGAGCGGCTTCCGCTTCCTGAGCTACGGCGACGGGTGCTTCCTACGCATCGCTGGAAAATGATCATGGACGCGCTGGACTTCCCCCCCTTCGATTACCGCGTGAAAAAGGTGAACGGCAAGCTCTATATCTTCGACCGGGCACGCGGGCGCTTCGTGACGCTCACGCCGGAGGAGTGGGTGCGACAACACCTCGTGCACTTCCTCTCGGGACGCCTCGGATACCCGGAACGCCTCATCGCCGTGGAACAGGAGATCGACGTGAACGGGCAACGTTGCCGCTTCGACGTGGTATGCCACGACCGCCGCGGCGCCCCCTACCTCATCGTCGAGTGCAAGGCCCCGGGCGTACCGCTGGGCGTCGCGACCCTCGAGCAGGTCTTCCGCTATAATCACTCCGTCGCCGCCCGGCACGTGGCCATCACGAACGGGCGCGCGCACCTCTGCGGCGAGGCCGACGGCGACTCCTTCCGCCTGCTACCCGGCTTCCCGCTCTACCGGGGAGAGGATTAGACCGGGAAATCTCCTATCTTCGCGACGGACCAAAAAAACAACTACATGGGACATAAATTAAAAGTAAGCGCCGACCCCCTCGTCCGCTTTCTCGGCAAGGAACGACGCGATTTCACGAAGGCGGATATCATCCGCTACATCTCCGCCAACAACATCGACCTCCTCAACCTCCGGTATGCCGGGGCCGACGGGCGACTGAAAACCCTGAATATCGTCTTCCACGATCTCGACTATCTCGACACGATCCTCTCCAGCGGCGAACGCGTCGACGGGTCAAGCCTCTTCCCCTATATCGAGGCCGGCGCTAGCGACCTCTACGTCGTGCCGCGCTACCGCACCGCGTTCCTCGACCCCTTCTCCCCGGTACCCTCCCTCGACATCCTCTGCAGCTATTACACGAAGGACGGCACGCCGCTCGAGACCTCCCCGGAGTATACCCTCCGGAAAGCGCGCGAGGCGCTTAAACGCGTGACCGGCATGGATTACGAGGTGATGGGGGAACTGGAATATTACGTCGCGAGCGCCGCCGCGGACCCCTTCCTCGCCGACGACCAAAGGGGATACCACGAGTCCGCGCCCTTTAACAAGTCAGGCGACCTCCGCGTCGAGGCCATGAAGCACATCGTCGAGGCCGGCGGGCACATCAAGTACGGGCACTCGGAGGTCGGCAACTTTACCCGCGACGGTCTCGTCTTCGAGCAGAACGAGATCGAGTTTCTCCCCGTGCCCCTCGAGGAGGCCGCCGACCAGCTCGTGATCGCCAAGTGGATCCTCCGCGTGCTCGCCTACCGGCGCGGCGTCAACCTCACCTTCGCCCCGAAGATTACCGACGGGAAGGCAGGAAGCGGGCTACACGTGCATACCCGCCTGAAAAAGGAGGGGAGAAACGCCATGATCGAGAACGGGCGACTCTCCGACGACGCGCTCAGGGCCATCTCCGGCTACCTCGACCTGGCCCCGGCATTAACCGCCTTCGGGAACACGAACCCCGCGTCGTACCTGCGCCTCGTGCCACACCAGGAAGCGCCTACCACCGTCTGCTGGGGCGACCGCAACCGCTCCGTCCTCGTCCGCGTGCCCCTCGGCTGGAC
>JAITJA010000057.1 GCA_031279175.1 Odoribacteraceae bacterium | reverse complement strand
ATGGAGAATTAAGGAGAAAAACAGGATGAATAACAGGATCATTACACTATTCCGCGCGGCCCTGCTGGCGGCCCTGGCGCTCGTTCCCCTTTCTTCCGCCGCCGACGCGCCTGATTCGGCATATATCCAGGCGTTCGATAGCGGGAACAGGCTACGCTTCCGCTGGAGCGTCGACGGGGAGAGATGGCACGACACGTGGAACGCCCACGGCTACCTCCAGTGCGACCTCGGCCCGTGGGGAAGCGGGAAACGCATGACAAATGTCCGCCTGACGCGCGACGCGGCCGGGACATGGCACTGCCTCTGGGACGCGGGTAGCGGGACCCTCGCCCGCGCCTCGTCGCCGGACCTGGTGACGTGGGGAAGGCAGTCGTATTGCCCGAAAGAGAAAGAGGACGAGATCGTCGCCGCGATGAATCTCCGGGATGGCAAGGAGCGGAACCTCTTCCGGGTGGCGTGGAGCGTCGTCGACAAGCTCGAGACAACGGCGCGGCTCGCCGCCCGCGACGCGCTCCTGTGGAACGAGCAGGCAAAAGATGACCCCGCCCGCTTCGCCGGCCTGCAGGAGGTGGACGCGCGCCTGACAACGCGACACGGGGAGGTGAAGCCCATCAGCGACATGCTGGTCGGCGTCTTCTTCGAGGATATCAGCCACGCCGCCGACGGGGGATTGTACGCCGAACTGGTGCAGAACCGCGATTTCGAGTACGACCCCGCCGATAAATCCGGGCGCGACCGGAACTGGCATCACGCGACCGCCTGGACGATGGAAGGAAGTATCGATACCGTCGCCCCCCTCCACCCGAATAACAAGCATTACGCCGCGATGGTCGCCAACGGCGCGCGCGGGCTGGAAAATAGCGGGTACGACGGGATCGCCGTCCGGGCCGGGGAGCGCTATAACCTCTCGTTGTTCGCCCGCGTCGCCGGCGGGAAGATGCCCGTCGACGCGTACCTCGTCGATCGCGAGAACGGGGATACCGTGGCCGTCGCGCGCCTCGTCGTTACCGCCGGTGAGGCGTGGAAGAAGTACAAGGCAACGCTCGTCGCCCGGGAAACGACGGGGAAAACGAAACTGGTCATCGTCCCGCGCGGGCAAGGACGGGTAGACATGGACATGATCTCGCTCTTCCCCCGGAATACTTTCAAGCAACGCGAGAACGGGCTGCGCGAGGACCTCGCCCGGGCAATCGCCGACCTGAAGCCGCGCTTCGTCCGCTTCCCCGGCGGGTGCGTGGCCCACGGCGACGGCCTGGAAAACATGTACCGCTGGAAGACAACTGTCGGTCCACTCGAGGCGCGCGTGCCCAGGAGGAATATCTGGAACTATCACCAGAGCGTCGGGCTGGGATATCTCGAGTATTTCCAGTTTTGCGAGGATATCGGCGCCGAACCGCTCCCGATCGTCCCGGCAGGAGTCCCGTGCCAGAACTCCGGGACGGGAGGCCCCGGGCAACAAGGCGGTATCCCCAGGGAGGAGATGGATGAATACGTGCAGGAGGTGCTCGACCTGATCGAGTGGGCGAACGGTAGCAAGCATACCCCGTGGGGGAAGAAACGCGCGGAGGCCGGGCACCCCGCTCCATTCAACCTGAAGTATATCGGCGTGGGAAACGAGGACCTGATCAGTGACGTTTTCGAGGAACGCTTCACGATGATCTTCGAGGCAGTGAAGAAACAATACCCGGGAATCACGGTCATCGGTACGGTCGGCCCCTTTTCCGAGGGAACGGACTACCGCGAGGGGTGGGACATCGCCACGAAACTCGGCGTGCCGGTCGTCGACGAGCATTATTACCAGCCCCCCGCGTGGTTTATCTATAACCAGGACTTTTATGACAAGTATGACCGGTCAAGGGCAAAAGTATACCTCGGCGAGTATGCCGCGCACCTGCCGGGACGCCCCAGTAATATCGAGACGGCCCTGGCAGAGGCCCTGCACCTGACAACCCTGGAACGAAACGGGGACGTTGTCATCATGAGCTCGTACGCCCCGCTGCTGGCCAGGGAAGGACGCGTTAACTGGAATCCCGACCTGATCTATTTTAATAACGAGGAGGTGAAAACGACGGTCGGGTATCACGTGCAAAAGCTGTTCGGGGAGAACGCCGGGGACGAGTACCTCGCGAATGATCTCTCCACGCGAAGCGACAGGGAAGACGTGAAGCGACGAATCGCCGCTTCGATCACGCGATCGAGTAAAACAGGAGAGGTGTTTATCAAGCTGGTGAATTTGCTGCCCGCGAGGGTGAACATGAGCCTCGACTTGCCTTTCGCGGCACGACCGGGAACGACGGTCGTCAAAACCGTGCTGGCAGGACAACCGGATGACCGGCACGCGCGGCCAGTGACGGGAAACGCGGAGGGCAGTAGCCTCTCGACGGTCGCGCTTCCCCCCTACTCGCTGACGATATTTCGTGTTAAACCATAAAATGTATACCCTATGAAGTACCTGAAATTACTATTACTCGGCGTTGTCCTCCCCGCGATGTTGCAAGCGCGCACCACGGCCGACATTATCGCCATCATCGAGAAAGCCAACGATTACTGGCAAAAGACAAACCCGCGACCCGGGAACGCCTTCTGGCATCAAGCCGCTTATCACACGGGAAACATGGCCGCGTACGAGATCACCGGGCGCGAGGCGTATCTCCGCTATTCCGAACAATGGGCAGAGGAAAACGAGTGGAAAGGCGCGAAGGCCGAACGGGTGAAGGATTGGAAATATACCTACGGCGAGACGGACGCGCACGTGCTGTTCGGCGACTGGCAGACCTGTTTTCAAACGTATATCGACCTCTACCGGCTCGCCCCGGATAAAAAGAAAATCGCCCGCGCGAGGGAGGTCATGGAATACCAGATGTCCACGCCGGAAAACGGGTACTGGTGGTGGGCAGACGCCCTCTACATGGTGATGCCGGTGATGACGCGATTGTACGCGGTGACCGGGAATGAACGCTACCTGGAGAAGCTGCACGACTATTTCACCTTCTCGAAAAATTTGATGTATGACGAGGCCAGCGGGCTCTTTTTCCGGGACGCGAAGTACGTGTACCCCGGTCACAAGACCCGAACGGGCGCGAAAGACTTCTGGGCAAGAGGTAACGGGTGGGTGCTGGCCGGGCTGGCGAGGGTGTTGCAAGATCTCCCGGCAACCGACGCGCACCGGGACGAGTATGTCCAGGTGTTCCGCTCGATGGCCAAAGCATTAAAGGACGCGCAGCAGCCGGAAGGGCACTGGACAAGGAGTGTCCTGGACGCGAGCCAGGCGCCCGGGTATGAAACGAGCGGCACGGCCTTCTTTGCTTACGGCCTGCTGTGGGGTATCAATAATGATCTCCTCGAGAGGGAACTCTACGCCCCCGTGGTGGAAAAGGCATGGAGCTACCTGACGAGTATCGCGCTGCAACCCGACGGGCGAGTGGGGTTCGTCCAGCCCATCGGCGAACGGGCAGACCAGCATAACGTCGAACCCACGACAACAGCCGATTTCGGCGTGGGCGCTTTTCTCCTCGCGGCCGCTGAAATGACGCGGTATGTCGATGACCGCCTCTACTGGACGAGGCTCGCCTACAAGATCGCGGCGCCCGTGCTCGAGAAGATGAGCCGCGGGGAGCTTTCCAGGACAATGCAGGTGGAATTAAGCCCGACATGGGACGGGCGCGATAAGCGAGTGACTTACATGGAGTGCTTCGGGCGACTGATGGACGGTATCGCCCCGTGGTTGTCGCTCCCGGATGATGACTCGCCCGAGGGAACGCAACGCCGGCAACTCCGCGAGTGGGCACTGAAAAGTTACGTGCATGCCGTCGACCCCGCTAGCCCCGATTACCTGCTGTGGCGAAAGGAAGGACAACCGCTGGTCGACGCCGCCTATGTCGCGAGTAGCTTTCTCCGCGCGCCGGAACAATTGTGGCAGCCGCTGGATAAGTTAACGAAGCAACGCTATATCGAGGAGTTCCAGCAATTGCGCCGCGTGGACCCGCCGTACACGAACTGGCTGCTTTTTTCGGCAACGATCGAGACGTTCCTCCTGTCGGTGGACGCGCGCCCCGACATGTACCGGATCAGTAGCGCCCTCCGGAAGATAGAGGAGTGGTACGTGGGCGATGGATGGTACGCGGACGGCCAGCGCTTCGCGTTTGACTACTATAATAGCTACGTCATCCAGCCGATGTACGTGCAGGTGCTGCAAGTATCGCGACAACGCGACCGCTCGTCCTCGAGGAACCTGGAGAATGCCCTGAAACGAATGCAACGCTACGGGATGATCCTGGAACGCTTTGTCTCGCCCGAGGGGACGTTCCCCGTTTTCGGCCGCTCGATGACTTACCGGCTGGGCGTTTTCCAACCACTGGCCCTGATGGCGTGGAAAGAGATGCTGCCGGGAGAGCTGCCGGAAGGACAGGTCAGGAACGTGCTGACGCGCGTGATGAAACGGATGTTTTCCGTCGAGGGAAACTTTAACGCCGGGGGCTTCCTGCAACTGGGATTCGCCGGACACCAGCCCGACCTTGCCGACTGGTACACGAATAACGGTAGCCTGTATCTCACCTCCGAGGTTTTCCTCCCGCTGGGATTGCCGGCAGATCACTCTTTCTGGACTTCCCCCCCGCTGGAATCAACACAAGAAAAGGCATGGAACGGGAAATCCTTCCCGAAAGATCACGCGTATTAACTCTTAAAATAGATGATCATGAAAACACACGTGCTAAAGATGATGGTTCTCGCCGCCCTGCTCGCGGGAACGCGCGAGGAACTCTACTCGCAAGTCTCCTTCGGCCAACCCGAACGGATCAACGATAGATGGCAGTTTTCACCGGGAGACGCGCGCGACGCCGCTAACCCGGGGTTTAACGCGAGCCGGTGGCGGACGCTCGACCTGCCGCACGACTGGAGCGTGGAGGGGAATCTTAGCCCCGACCAGGCCTCTTGTACCGGTTTCCTGCCCGGCGGCGTCGGGTGGTACAGGAAAGTCGTCGCGATACCGAAAGAGAAAGAGGGCGAGAAGGTGTACCTCTATTTCGAAGGCGTCTATAACCGGAGCGAGGTGTTCCTGAACGGACACTCGATCGGCGCGCGCCCGAACGGGTATCTCTCCTTCGTGCTGGACGCTACCCCCCGCGTCGAGTTCGGGAAAGAAAACGTGATCGCCGTGCGCGTCGATCATGGCCAGAGCGCCGACTCCCGCTGGTACACGGGGTCGGGGATCTATCGCGACGTCTGGATCGTGTACGCCAATCCCACGCATATCGCCGCGCACGGGCTGTTCGCGTATCCCGTCAACGTGAGCGAGAAACAGGCCTCCCTGCGCGTCCAACTGGAGATCGAGAACGGATCGGGGGGAAATAATGCCCTGAAAGTAACTCACGAGCTCTTCTCCCCGGAAGGGAAGAAGGTCGCGAGTGCCGCCAGCAGTATTGTCGCGCGGCCCGGGCAGAATGTCGTCCCGCCCGTCGACCTGAAGGTGAAATCCCCGCTCCTCTGGGACGTCGAACACCCGCACCTCTATTCCTTGAAGACTACCGTGCTCCAAGAGGGTAAGGTGATCGATCAAACAATAACAACGACCGGCTTCCGCCGCTTTACATTCGACCCCAACAAGGGATTCGCCTTGAACGGACGATGGATGAAAATGAAGGGCGTGTGCATTCATCACGACGCCGGCGCGCTCGGGGCCGCCGTGCCGCGGGAGGTCTGGAAACAACGCCTCCAAACGCTCAAGCAGATCGGGACAAATGCTATCCGGACAAGCCATAACCCGCAAGCTCCCGCGCTCTACGATCTCTGTGACGAGCTCGGTATTCTCGTCCTCGACGAGGCCTATGACGAGTGGGAGTTCCCCAAAAACAAGTGGATCGCCGGGTGGAATGTCGGTACGCCCGGCCACCAGGGATCTTTCGATATTTTCAAGGAGTGGGGAGAGCAGGATCTCGCCGATATGGTGCGACGCGACCGCAATCATCCATCAATCTTCGCCTGGAGTATCGGTAACGAGGTGGATTATCCCAATGACCCCTACTCGCATCCCATCCTCGACGGGAATAATAGCGATTTTACCCAACCCATGTACGGCGGCTACAAGAAAGACGCGCCCGACGCGAATCGCCTCGGGGGAATCGCTAAACGACTCGTTGCCGTCGTCAAGCAACACGACCCCTCGCGCCCCGTCACCGCGGGCCTCGCCGGCGTCGCCATGTCTAACGAGACGGAGTATCCCGGCGCGCTGGACATCACCGGGTATAATTATACCGAGAGCCGCTACCGCCCCGATCACGTGAAGTATCCCCGAAGAATTATCTTCGGTAGCGAGACCAGTAATAATCTCGACGCCTGGAAGGCCGTCACCGATAACGAGCATGTCTTCGGACAGTTCGTCTGGACGGGGATCGACTATCTCGGCGAGTCCGGACGCTGGCCCTCGCGGGGCTTTTACTCCGGGATGTTGGACTTTGGCGGGTTTATCAAGCCTCGCGGTTATTTCCGCCGCTCCCTCTGGGCGACAGAACCCGTCGCGTATCTCGGCACTTATCCCGTACCTCCCCGCGAACGCTCTCCTTCTATCGACGCCTGGCCCTCCTGGAATTATCGCGACGGCCAAAATATTCGCGTCGTCGCCTACACGAACGCCAGTAAGGCTCAATTGCAACTCAACGGGCAAACCGTCGGGGAGATGAAGCAACGAGATGACGGCACGGGCATTATCTCCTGGGATGTTCCCTACCACCCCGGAAAGCTGGAGGTTATCGGCTTCGACAACAATAACCGCGAGATCGTCCGCCACGCTATACAATCCTCGGGACGACCCTTCGCGTTGGTCGCTACCACGGATAATACCGCGATAGGAGATAAAGGCGTCGCGCTCGTCACCCTCCAGGTCGTCGACGAGCAGGGAATCCCCGTCTTCCTCGCCGATAACGAGGTTTCTTGCTTTATCGAAGGCCCCGCGAGACTCCTCGGACTGGAAAATAGCAATAACCAGGACATGAGTAACCAACGAGACAATTTACATCGCCTTTATCTCGGTCGCCTCATCGCTTACGTGCAGGCTACCGGCACGGGGAAGGCCAAGATGACGTTCTCTTCCCCCTGGCTGCAATCCGCGGAAATCACCATAGATATTCATCCCTAAAACATCCCTAACATGAACTATTATATCTTTATTATCGCCCTCCTGGCCTCCTCTTGCCGCGCGGTCCCCGCGATCGTCGTCCCGGGAGAGATCTGGCCGGATGATCAAGGAAGACACGTCAACGCGCACGGCGGCGGAATACTTTACCACGATAATACTTACTACTGGTTCGGCGAACACAAGGGCGAACGTTCCAGCTCCGCGTGGGTCGGTGTTACCTGCTATTCTTCCCACGATCTTGTTTCGTGGACTTCCGAGGGCGTCGCCCTCTTCGTCGTCGCGGATACCACGTCGGACATCCGCGAGGGCTGTGTCCTCGAACGCCCGAAGGTTATCTATAACCAGAAAACCGGGAAGTTCGTCATGTATTTCCACCTCGAGTTGTTCCGTCGCGGATACTCTGCCGCCCGCGTCGGCGTCGCCGTCAGTGATCGCGTGACAGGGCCTTATACTTTCCTGTACTCTTATCGCCCCTGCGCCGGCTACTGGCCAGTGAACATGACGGAAGAGCAAAGAAATTCGACTATCACCCCGGGCGACTTCCCCGAGTGGTGGACGGACGAGTGGCGAAAGGCAACCAATGACGGCATGTTTACACGTCGCGACTTCGAGGGAGGACAGATGTCACGCGATATGACACTCTACGTCGATGACGACGGGAAGGCATATCATATCTATTCCTCGGAGGAGAACCTGACGTTGCACCTGGCCGAACTCTCCGACGATTATCTCTCTCATACCGGGAAGTATATCCGTATCGCCCCAGGCGGACATAACGAGGCCCCCGCTATCTTTAAGAAGGATGGACGCTACTTCATGATTACTTCCGGGTGTACCGGCTGGGCCCCCAATGCCGCACGCCTCCACGTCGCCGATAATATCTGGGGACCTTGGACGGAATATCCTAACCCGTGTGTCGGCGAGGAGGCTAACTTGACGTTCCGCTCGCAGGGCACGTATATCTTGCCCGTCGTCGGAAAGAAGAACGCGTTTATCTTTATGGCCGACCGGTGGACGCCGCGACGACCGATAGATGCGCGTTATATCTGGTTGCCTATCCTTTTCGAGAACGGCCTGCCCGTGCTGAAGTGGTACGATCGCTGGGATATTAACGAGGTGTTCCGCTAAACAAACGGGAAAGAGAATGAAAGAATCCGCGCGACCACCGCGCGGGTTCATTTTTTATTACTACTTTTGGCGCCGGTAACGCGAGGGTATACAACACGAAGATTCCTCGCGCGCTCTTAACAAGATTGCTCGAGTGGTGGAATGGTAGACACGCGGGACTTAAAATCCCGTGACCATTGCGGTCGTGCGGGTTCAAGTCCCGCCTCGAGTACGGAAAAAGCGCCTTCCCCCGGGAGGGCGCTTTTCGTTTAGGAGGCGATGAAAGGGGGGCTCTCCAGCGCGTCGTCAACGGCGACGGGCAGAATCATGGGACTTTAAACGAGGACAAAGAAACGGAGCGCCACGCCTCCCGCGCGACATAAAAAAAACCTCCCGTGAAGAATGCCTTCACGGGAGGGGTTTCATTTTGCCCGGTTACCTCGGGTTATAATTAATACTGAAAAAATTGGGATTATACCCGTTCTCCAGCATCTCGTTATACTTTTGCTCGTCGAACGAGTAGAGGAACGCCCCTTTTTTGGAATTGGAATGATCCTTCCTGCCGGTATTGACAAGAATATTCATACTCTGGATTTTCTTCCTGAAATTCCGTTTATCCATGTCGAACCCGAAGATTGTCTCGTAGAGCTGTTGCAAGAAAGGAAGCGTGAACTCTCGCGGGAGCAGGTTAAAGCCGACCGGGCAATTAGAGGCCCGGCGTCTCATCCGTCCCAGAGCCTTCTTCACCATCAGGTTATGGTCGAAGATCAAGTCCGGCATCTTATCCAGGAGCACCCAGACGGCATTATGCACCTGCTTGTTGTAATTCCGGATGTCCATCAGCGCGAAATAGGCAGCCGACACCACGCGTCCCCCGGGATCGCGATCCACCTCGCTAAACGTCATCAACTGCTCCATGTACACCCGTTCGATACCGGTGTAGTGCCTCAACACGCGTTCGGCGGCCTGGTCGAGATTTTCGTCGCGTTGCAAGAAACCTCCTACCAGTGACCAATCTCCCTCGTTCGGGGCGAAGTCACGCTTCAACAACAATAGCTTCAAACCTTCCCCGTCGAAGCCAAAAATAATACAATCAACGGCAACCTTGAAGTCTTGTTCGCCGGCATAAAAAGATGTCTCGTTATTCATATCTTTTGCATTATTAATTCTACAATCACCTTCCGGCTACTGCCGGACACATTAAATAACGAGCCAAACATAGAAAATTTTTCGTGAATATCAAAATATCTCCCCCGTTAAACGCGTAATTTCGATCCAATGAAGGTATTTATGACCTGTTATCTTGGAAAAACCGGCGGGAACGCGCTCGTTGACCATGCCGATCGGTTCGCTGCCGGTTGAGTTACAAACATATTATTGCCGTTGACATGAGGAGAGTACAGGCATTCGTGTGGATTAAAATCGCGCTACAAGTAAAAAAAGGGTGTATGACATACTGTTCTCTCGCGTTTTCCACTATTTTTGTTCCGCGTTCTTTCCCGTGTCGGGCGAGACGCGACAAACTTAACTTTTAAAACCCATAGGATCATGAAAAATCTATTCTTCCTCCTCATCGGCTGCGCCCTGGCATTGAACACGCGCGGGCAGCAGCAGGACGCGGGATACCCCGTCTCCCCTGTTCCCTTTACCAGGGTAAAAGTGACCGACGCCTTCTGGGGCCAGCGATTACAAGCCAGTCGGGAAGTAACCATCCCGTTAGCTTTCCAGAAATGCGAGGAGACCGGTCGCTACAAAAACTTCGAGATGGCTGCTAATCCCAGCCCGCTAAACAAGGTAACCGGACTCTCCTTCGACGACACCGACGTCTACAAGACCATCGAGGGGGCGAGCTACCTGCTGCAAAGTTTCCCCGACGAAAAATTGAAACGCTACATCGACAGCGTCCTGGTGATCGTTGCCGCCGCACAAGAGCCGGACGGATACCTCTACACGGCACGCACGATGAACCCGGAACACCCGCACGAGTGGGCCGGGACGAAACGATGGGAAAAAGTTGAAGACCTGAGCCACGAGTTCTATAACCTCGGTCACATGGTGGAGGGGGCCATCGCCCACTACCAGGCCACCGGGCAACGGAACTTCCTTGACATCGCCATACGGTACGCCGACTGCGTCTGCCGGGAGATCGGGGAAGGCCCGGGGAAAGTGGTAGCCGTTCCCGGTCACCAGATCGCGGAGATGGCGCTGGCCAAACTCTACGTGCTCACCGGGGAGAAGAAATACCTCGACATGGCCAAATTCTTTATCGACAAGCGGGGCTACACCTCGCGGAAAGACGCGTACAGTCAGGCACACAAACCCGTCTTGGAACAAGATGAGGCCGTGGGCCATGCCGTGCGAGCTGCTTACATGTACTCCGGTGTTGCCGACGTCGCCGCGCTCACGGGCGAGCAGGCCTATATTGACGCCATCGGGCGGATATGGGACAACGTGGTCGCGAAGAAGCTCTACATCACCGGCGGCATCGGCGCCACCGGTAGTGGCGAGGCCTTCGGGAAGAATTACGAGTTGCCCAACATGTCGGCCTACTGCGAGACCTGCGCGGCCATTGGCAACGTGTACTGGAACTACCGGCTCTTCCTCCTCCATGGCGACGCCAAGTACTACGATGTTCTCGAGCGCAGCCTTTACAACGGCCTTCTCTCGGGTGTTTCGCTGGATGGCGACGGATTCTTCTACCCGAATCCCCTTGAATCCATCGGTCAACACGGGCGGGCCGCCTGGTTTGGCTGTGCATGTTGCCCTTCCAACATCTGCCGTTTCATCCCGTCCATGCCCGGGTACGTCTACGCCGTGAAGGACGACAATATTTACATCAACCTCTTCGTCTCGAACGAGGCAACGATCCCCGTGAAGGGGAAGACCGTGAACTTGAAGCAAACCTCCGACTACCCGTGGGACGGCGACGTGAAGATAGAGGTCGATCCGAAGGGAATCTCTTCTTTCGGTCTAAAAATCCGCGTCCCGGGGTGGGCGCGCAACGAGGTTGTGCCCAGCGACCTCTACTACTACGCCGACGATAAAATTCCCTCCTACCGCGTGCGCGTCAACGGGAAAGACGTGGACGGGACGACGGAGCAGGGATACCTCACGATCTCCCGCAAGTGGAAGCGAGGCGACATCGTCGAGCTACATCTTGACATGGAGCCGCGTCTCGTCCGCGCCCACCAGGCCGTCGAGGCCGACCGGGGGAGGATTGCCGTGGAGCGCGGCCCGGTAGTCTATTGTGCCGAGTGGCCGGACAACAACTTCAGCGTGTTAAGCCTCTTCACGGGAGGATCCCCGCGTTTCGAGGCCGAGTATCGTCCCGATCTCCTGAAGGGGGTCGTCCAGCTCAAGAGCGACGTCCAGGCCCTGCGCTTTGACGAGAGCGACAAGTTGCGCCCGGAAGACGTCACCCTCACCCTGATCCCCTACTACGCGTGGGCACATCGCGGCGCCGGGGAAATGTCCGTCTGGTTACCGGCGGAGTTGACCGCCACTCGCCCGACGATGCCCCCGACGGTTGCCTCCAGGAGCAAGCTCTCTACATCGCGCGGTGGCAGCGCCCGTTCAGCTATCAACGACCGCCTCGTGCCGCGCGGCCCGGAGGATCGTTCCGCCCCCTACTTCCACTGGTGGCCCAAGAACAACAGCGCGGAGTGGGTCATATACGAGTTTGCCGCCCCCGAACAGGTATCCCGTTCCACCGTCTACTGGTTTGACGACGGCCCGTGGGGAGGCTGCCGCGTTCCCGCCGCGTGGAAGATCTACTACAAGAACGACGGTGGCGACTGGCTGCCCGTCAACAACACGTCGGCCTACCCGACAACGAAAGGCGTCGCGTGTCGCGTAACCTTCGAACCGGTTACCACCACCGCGCTAAAATTAGAAGTACAACTCCCGGTGGAACACTCCTCGGGGATCTTTGAATGGGAAGTCAAATAGATAACACTAACACATCACATCATGAAACACCATCTCAACACCAACGCGATTATCCTCGCTATCCTCCTCCTGGGGGGCATCCGGGCCACGGCACAAACACCGGAATGGCTCGACCCGCGCGTCAACCAGATCAACCGAGTGGAAACGCGAGCGAACTTCTTCGCCTATCCTTCGGCGGAGCAGGCCCGGGCCGGGGTAAAAGAAGAGGCCTCCAATTTCCTCTCGCTAAACGGTAAGTGGAAATTCAACTGGGTCAAAGACCAGACAGACCGTCCCGTTAACTTCTACCGCCTGGACTTCGAGGACAGTCACTGGGTTGACTTCCCTGTCCCGGGAATCTGGGAGTTAAACGGATACGGGAAACCCGTGTACGTGAATGCCGGCTACCCGTGGTCGACACAATTCCGTCCGGAACCGCCGCGTATCGAGGAGCGCGACAACAACGTCGGCTCTTACCGTCGTTTCATCGAGATCCCCGCCGGCTGGAGTGGCGATGACATCTTCCTCCGCGTCGGCTCGGCCACCTCCAACCTCTACGTGTGGGTTAACGGGAGATACGTCGGGTACAGCGAGGACAGCAAGATGGCCGCCGAGTTCAACATCACGAAGTTCATCCGGCCGGGAAAAAATCTCATCGCCATGCAAGTCTACCGCTGGTGCGACGGGAGCTACCTCGAGGATCAAGACTTCTGGCGGCTCAGTGGCATCGCCCGAGACGTGTACCTCTACGCCCGCGAGAAAAACCGCGTCGAGGATCTCTTCATCGTCACCGACCTGGACGAGGCTTACCGCGACGCCACCCTCTCCATCTCCGGCATCCTCAAGGGCAGCGGAACGATTGACGCCGAGCTCTTCGACGCCAACAACAACCACGTCCTCTCCGTCCGCGGGATCAAGCCCGACGGCAAGGGCAACTTCCTCGCCAACCTCATCGTCAAGGCCCCGGCCCTCTGGAGTGCCGAAGACCCCAACCTCTACCGCCTGCTGCTCACGCTCAAGAGCGGGGGGAAAGTCATTGAAGTCATCCCCCAACGCGTTGGCTTCCGCGAGATCGAACTCAAGAAAGACCTCGGGCAGGTATGGGTGAACGGGAAGCCCGTCCTCTTCAAGGGGGCCAACCGCCACGAGATGGATCCTGCCACGGGCTACGTCATCTCCCGCGAGCGCATGATCGAGGACATCCGTATCGTAAAAGAAAACAACCTCAACGCCATCCGCACCTGCCATTATCCCGACGACCCCTTCTGGTACGACCTCTGCGACGAGTACGGCGTCTACCTCGTCTGCGAGGGAAACATCGAATCGCACGGGATGGGATACGGGGAAAACACCCTCGCCAAGAACCCCGCCTACGCCCTTGCCCATCTCGAGCGTAACCAACGCATGGTCGAGGCCTTCAAGAATCACCCCTCAATCATCTTCTGGTCGCTTGGCAACGAGGCCGGCAACGGCCCCAACTTCGAGGCCTGCTACACGTGGATCAAGCAACGAGACCCCAGCCGCCCCGTGCAATACGAGCAAGCTCACCAGGCCTTCAACACCGACGTGGTCTGCCCCATGTACGCCGGGCCGGACAGGATGAAGCGTTACGGTGAGGACAACTCCCAGCAGCGTCCCTTCATCCTCTGCGAGTACGCCCACGCGATGGGAAACTCCGTCGGCGGCGTCAAGGAGTACTGGGATCTCATCCGCGCCTACCCCAATCTCCAGGGGGGCTTCGTTTGGGACTTCGTCGACCAGGCTCTCCGCGAGCGCGCGGACGACGGGTCGATCATCTACACCTACGGCGGCGACTACGACCCTTACGATCCCTCAGACAAGAATTTCAACTGCAACGGTCTCATCAGCCCCGACCGCGTGCCGAACCCGCACATGAGCGAGATCAGGAAAACATACCAGTCCATTTGGACCGAGCCGGCGGACATCTCCCGGGGCATCGTCTCCATCTACAACGAAAACTTCTTCACCGATCTCTCCGCGTACTACCTCGAGTGGCAACTGCTTGCCGACGGGGATCCCGTGCAACAGGGCGTCATCGACCGCCTCAACATCAATCCCGGGGAGCGCGTCCGTCTCGTCGTGCCGTTTGACGCCCGCAAGGCCCCGGCGGGGAAGGAGCTACTCCTCAACGTCGCCTACAAGCTCAGGGAGGCAAGGCAACTCCTGCCTGCCGGGCATGTCGTTGCCTTTGACCAGGTGGAGGTAGCTCCTCGCGCCATCCCCGCCGCGGGGGTCGCGCAAGGGAAAAAGCCCGTGACGGTTTACCGCGACAATGTCCGCGCCATCGTCTCCGCGGACGAGGTCGAGATTACATTCAACACTCGCTCCGGCTGGATCGAGCGCGTGCGTCTCGACGGGGAGGATCTCCTGCTCGAGGGGTACGCCCTGCGTCCCAACTTCTGGCGCGCCCCGACGGATAACGACATGGGGGCCAATCTCCAGTTCCGTCTCGCCGCGTGGAAAAACCCGGACTTCCGGAAAAAAAGCGACAAGATCGAGAGCGAGGGAAATAACGCCGTCCTGCTTTTTGTCCACGAACTACCGCGTCTCGAGGCCGAGTTGCACACGCGCTACGAGATCAACGACCGGGGGGAAATCGGCGTGACGGAAAGTCTCGTCACCGCGTCGGAGAAGAAGGATATGCCGCATCTCTTCCGCTTCGGGATGCAGCTCGTCATGCCCGGGGAATATGACCGCATCGACTTCTACGGGCACGGGCCGGGGGAGAATTACATCGATCGTTATCTTGGCGAACCGCTCGGGCATTACAAGCAGCTCGTCAGCGAGCAGTATTATCCCTACATTCGCCCGCAGGACTCCGGGACAAAGACCGGCCTCCGCTACTGGAAGGTCATTGACGCCGACGGACGAGGGCTGCAAATCACTTCCGACCTGCCTTTCTCTGCCTCCGCGCTGCCTTACTTGCAGGAGGATCTCGACGACGGTTTCGCCAAGGAGCAGCGGCACTCCGGCGAGCTGAAACCCCGCGACCTGACCGTCCTCTCCTTTGATCTCAAGCAGATGGGGCTGGGTTGTCAAAACAGCTGGGGCGCGTGGCCCTGGGCGGATTACCTCCTCCCTTACGGGAATTATACCTTTAACGCGGTCATCACTCCCGTGAAGAAGCGTTAATCCCGGTAAATAGAACGCCCCCGGCAAGAGATCTCCTTGCCGGGGGTTGTTGTATAAAATCCTCACGGGGGGAACGGCACGAGGGAACGGCACGAGGGAACGGCACGGGGGAACGGCACGGGGGAACGGCACGAGGGAACGGCACGATGGAACGGCACGAGGGAACGGCACGGGATTTGCCCCATCTCCCCACCATATCGCGAAATGATCATGAAAACATTACCAGTACTTATCGTCCTCCTCCTTTATGCCGGGGGGAACTTCTACGTCTTTCTTCGCCTGTGGCAGGTCTTGCCCTGGCACGCGCCTGTTACCCGCTGGATCGTCATTGCCGGTGGGATTTTCCTCTCCACCGCGATGATCCTCTCGTTCGTGCTCTCGGGCTTGCTCTCGACGCGCCTTGTTGGTCTCCTTCATGTTGTCGGCACGACCTGGATCTTCGTTTTTCTTTATCTCTTGATGGCCACTCTCGCCCGCGATCTTTTCCTTTGGATTGACGGACGCGTCCATCTCCTCCCGTTCCCGTCGAGGGAGCGGGTGACATACCTCGTCGCGCTACTCGCGGTGATCGCGGTACTTGTTGGTGGCCACATCTGTTACCTGCACAAGCGCCGCGTCGAGCTGACCATCGACACCGGCAAGCTCGCCGGCAGGGAGATCACGTTACTTCTCGTCAGCGACCTCCATCTCGGCCACGGCATCGGCAACCGGGAGCTGGCGCGCTGGATCGAGCAGATCAACAGCGAACGGCCGGACGTCGTGCTCGTCGCCGGGGACGTCATCGACAGCGATCTCCGGCCACTCGAGGAACGGCGCGCCTGGGAGGTCTTGCGCCGGATTGACGCCAGGTGTGGCGTGTTCGCCTGCCCCGGGAATCACGAGTACATCGCCGGCATCGATCGCTC
>JAITJA010000155.1 GCA_031279175.1 Odoribacteraceae bacterium | reverse complement strand
CCCCGACGCGGGCCAGTACAGTTTCCTCGCCAGCGCCTCCGACGAGCTGCCGGATGTTCGCGCGGACGGTGACGCGCGCCTTGGCGACTAATTGTATGCCATCTTTTGCCATCGCGGCTACCGGTGGGGTGTCGATGACCTTTGGATTGACGCTCATTTGCACGGCCTGGAAGACGTCGCGTCCGGCGAGGTCGACGGCCGTGGCGATCTGGAAGGTGAGGTCGATGTTAGCCTTGGAGGCGGAGACGAGGGCGTTGACGACTTGTTGCACGTGTCCCCCGGCGAGGTAGTGAGCCTCTAGCAGGTCTGCTTTCAAGGCCAGTCCTGCTTTTTTTCCGATGATCATGGCCTCGACGATCACGGCTGGCGGCACTTTACGCCAGCGCATCAATACTAGTTGTATCAGCGAGACTTTCACGTCCGATACCAGTGCCCTGAACCATAGCCCGACGGGGATGAAGTAGAGGATGATCCACAATAGGAATAACGCGCCGATGATGACGACTGCTAAAAAAATCAAGTTACTTTCTTCCATACACTATTCTGTTTTGAGTTTTACAATTACTTTGTTCTTGAATACTTTGACGACGATGACTTCACTGTTCGCGTCGATGTAGCCGCCGAGCGACCGGGCTTCCACGATTTCTTTTCCCACGCGGATTTTTCCTGCCGGTGCCAGGCGCCCGAGGCATGTTCCCTCGTCGCCCTCGTTGATTAGTGCGTCAACGCGTTCGACGGTGCTGTCGATACGCGCGTCTAGCTGTAATCGTTTCCATGTTTTCGAGCGTAGGGCGTACCATGTCGCGGCGAAACCTCCCGCGGCGATGGCCAGTAGGGTGAGGTGGCCAGCCGTCGCGCCGAGGCGCGAGTAGGCGATGTACACGGCCGCGCCCACGCATGTGAAGCCGATGATCCCGACGACGTTTACACCGGGGAAGACGAGGAATTCGAGGAGTAGCAGGATGAATCCTACCACGATTAGCATGATTAAGATCAACCATTCCATGTGATTCGTTTCATAGTTTGACATTTTTTTCGCTCGCTAAGGTACGATTTAATCGGGAGGGGGCGGGAGGCGGTGTTGATTATTTTTTTCATGCTTGCCGGATGGAGAGGTTTAGGCGTCGTCGCGCCTTGTCGACGCGGAGTATTTTTACCATCACTCGCTGGTGCAAGGCGATGACGTCCGCGGGGTTGGTGATGAACTTGTCCGAGATTTCGGAGACGTGTACCAGCCCGTTTTGCTTGACGCCGACGTCGACGAAGAGGCCGAAGTTGGTGATGTTGGTGACGATTCCCGGTACGATCATTCCCTCTGACAGGTCTTCGATCGCGTGCACGTTTCCCGCGAAGTCGAATGTTTCGGGGATGGAACGTGGGTCGCGTCCTGGTTTTTTTAGTTCTTCGATGATATCTTGCAGGGTGGGCAGCCCGACGCGGTCGTCCGCGTAGCGTTGCAGGTCGATGGCCGCGCAGGCTTGTTCGTTCCCGATTAATTCCTGGAGGGATAGCCCCGCGTCTCGCGCCATGCGTTCCACGACGGGGTAGGATTCGGGGTGCACGGCGGAGTTGTCTAGCGGGTTGCTTGCCCCCGGTATTCGCAGGAAGCCGGCGCATTGCTCGTGGGTTTTCTCTCCCATTCGCTTGACGCGTTTTAATTCTTGCCTGTCGCGGAATGGTCCGTGTTCGCGGATGTATTCCACGATATTTCCCGCCAGGACGGGTCCGAGCCCCGAGACGCGCGTGAGCAGGCAGGCGCCGGCGGTGTTCAGGTTGACTCCTACCCGGTTCACGCATGATTCCACGACGCGGTCGAGGCTTTCTCTCAAGCGCGTCTGGTCCACGTCGTGCTGGTATTGCCCCACGCCGATTGATTTTGGGTCTATCTTGACTAGCTCGGCTAGCGGGTCCATCAGGCGACGGCCGATGGATATTGCCCCGCGGACGGTGATGTCGCGATCGGGGAACTCGTCGCGGGCGATCTGTGAGGCGGAATAGATGGAGGCTCCGTTCTCGTTGACGAGGAATACCTGTACTTGCCTGTCGAGTGGTATCTCGCGGATGAATCGCTCCGTTTCCCGTCCGGCGGCGCCGTTGCCGATGGCGATAGCTTCTATATTGTAGTGTTTTACTAGCGAGGCGATGCTTGTCGAGGCCTTTCGCGTTTCGTCGCGAGGGGGGTGTGGGTAGATTGTCTCGTCATGCAACAAGAGGCCGGTCTGGTCGAGGCAAACGATCTTGCAGCCTGTCCTGTAGCCGGGGTCGATGGCCAGGACGCGCTTGCTTCCCAGCGGTGGGGCGAGTAATAGCTGGCGGAGGTTTTCGGCGAAGACCTTGATGGCTTCCGCGTCCGCCTTCCGCTTGCTTTCCTGCAAGTACTCGGACTCGATGGAGGGGAGCAGGAGGCGCTTGTATCCATCTTTGACGGCCATGCTTACCTGCGCCGCGCTTTCGTTTTTCGCCTTGACGTACTGCCTTTCGATGATGACGAGGGGGGCCTCGTCGGTGATCTCGACCCCTACCTTCAGGATGCCCGCGCTCTCCCCCCGGCGGATGGCCAGCATCCGGTGCGAGGGGACGCGTCGCGAGGATTCCGCGTAGTCAAAATAGTCCATGAACTTCTCTCCCTCTTCTTCCTTTCCCTTTATTACCCTGGAGACCACTACCGCCGACCGGGTGAAGAAATGACGCGTGACGTCGCGGGCGCGCTCGTTCTCGCTTACCCGCTCGGCAATGATGTCTCGCGCTCCTTGCAGGGCTTCTTCCTCGTTCCCGTCGCCCGTGAATCCCGCCGCCTTTTCCCTTACCGACCCTTCTTCTTGCCGCGCCAGCCAGTCCGCCAGTGGTTCCAAGCCCCTGGCCCTGGCCCGCGAGGCGCGCGTTTGCTTTTTCGGCTTGTAGGGCAGGTAGAGATCCTCCAGCAAGCGGGGGTTCGCGCATTCCTCGACTTGCTTTCTCAGGGCGGGGGTCAATTTTCCCTGTTGCTCGATGTTGTCAATGACCGTCTTTTTTCGTTTTTCCAGCTCCTTGAATTGGTCGTACAGGGCGCGGGCCTGTTCAACCTGTACCTCGTCCATGCTGCCGGTCATCTCCTTCCGGTAACGGGCGATGAAGGGTATCGTGGCCCCACCATCTAGCAGTACTAGCAAGTTCTTCACGTGATGACCGCTAAAGCCACTCTTTTCAACCACGTAATTCACGGGATTAATATAGTATTCCATGCTCCTGAATTATTTTGCAGGGCGAAGATACACCTTCTCCCCGTGAAACACTACCTTTAACCCCGAAAAACACGTGAAAATACATGATTGAAATTAAAGGTATCACGAAAAATTACGGGGAGTTGCAAGTGTTAAAGGGCATTGATCTCGTCATACAGGACCGGGAACTGGTCACTATCGTCGGCCCCAGCGGGGCGGGGAAGAGCACGCTACTGCATATCCTCGGCACGCTGGACACGCCGGGCTCCGGGGAGGTTTATCACGATTCCGTGGACGTCGCGAGGCTCTCCCGCGATAAGTTGGCGACCTTCCGCAATGCCAATATCGGGTTTGTCTTCCAGCATCATCACCTGCTGCCCGAGTTTACCGCCCTGGAAAATACCTGCATCCCGGCATGGATCAAGGGCGACGGGAGGAAGGAAGGAGAAAGAAAAGCCCTGGAACTATTGCAACTGCTCGGCCTCGCCGACAGGATATACCACAAGCCCAACGAGCTCTCCGGGGGGGAACAACAACGGGTGGCGGTGGCGCGCGCGCTGGTAAATGCCCCCGGGGTGGTGTTGGCCGACGAGCCTTCCGGGAATCTCGACTCCCGCAACAAGAACGAGTTACACCGCCTCTTCTTCTCCCTGCGCGAACGACTCGGGCAGACGTTCGTCATCGTCACCCACGACCCCTCGCTGGCAAGCATGTCCGACCGGCAGATACACCTGAAAGACGGGAGGATCGTGAACGCGTGAAAAGCTTCGTGCAAATCCATCGCGCTTTTACTTGCCAATTCGCGCATTGTTCGTACATTTGCCCCGTTCATCACAAATCGACTGTCATTTATCACTATTCTACATGAAATATTCTGAAGAATTAGACCAAGTGAGTTACTGCCTGGGACTGGGAACGGCAAGCAACCTGATCTCCTCCGGCGTTCGTACACTAAATATCGAGGCTTTCACGAAGGCCTTGAGCGACGCGTTCGCGGGAGAAAAACCAGAGATCGAGCCGGGAGATGCCAACAAGCTGTTGCAACAATACTTCGCGAAACTACAAGAGGGCAAGGGAAAAGCAGCACGCGAGAAAGGACAACTGTTCCTGCAGGAAAACAAAACAAAAGAGGGTGTGGTCGAGCTGCCCAGCGGACTGCAATACAAGATAATTACCGCCGGGAAAGGCACCACCCCCCGCTACACCGACAAGGTGAAATGTCATTACGAGGGACGGCTCGTCAACGGGGAGATCTTCGACTCCTCCTACCGTCGCCGGCAACCCGCCGAGTTCCCCGTGAACGGCGTGATACAGGGATGGGTAGAAGCATTGCAAATCATGCCTACCGGCTCCAAGTGGCAACTATTTATCCCGTCAGAACTGGCCTACGGGAGCCGCGGAACGGGCGCCTCCATCGGCCCGAACGAAACATTGATCTTTGATATTGAGTTATTAGATATTGTATAATTTTAAAACCAAAAGCTATGAACATGAAGACTTTTATTTTAATCTTGTCTGTCGTTACCCTGGCCTCTGCCAGCTGCTGTAATTACTCGAGTACCAGCACATCGCTGAAAAATGACACCGACACGGCCTCGTTCTATATCGGTTACTCGTTCGGGATGCAGTTCAGAAACTCGGCCATCGACGAACCTAATCTCGCGGCCGTCGTCGCCGGGATGAACCTCGCGCTGCAAAAGAAAGAACTACCCGCCGATCAACAAGAGGTTGGCATGTACATCAACAAGTTTGTCGAGAAACAATTCGCCGAGAAATCAGAAAAATCAAAGAAAAAAGGCGAGGAATTCCTGGCAAAGAACGGGAAAAAAGAGGGCATCGTGACCACCGAGAGCGGCCTGCAATACAAGGTCGAGACCGCGGGTGAAGGCCCCGTCCCGGCCCTCGGGGACATGGTGAAGGTGCACTACAAGGGCACGTTCCTCGATGGCACCGAGTTCGACTCCTCCATCAAGAGAGGCGAGCCATTCCAGTTCAAGGCCGGTAGCGGCGTGATCAAGGGCTGGTCGGAAGCCATCCAACTGATGCCCGTCGGCTCCAAGTGGACGCTGTATATCCCCTCCGACCTGGCCTACGGCCCGCAAGGGTATTACGGCGGCATCGGACCAAATGAAACGCTGATCTTCGAGGTGGAACTGCTGGAGATCGTGCCGGAAGAAGAGACCAGCGCCGGGGAGCATAACCACGCGCATTAATCAACGTATCACGAAACATTAAAACAAGTCCACCCGTAACGTGGACTTGTTTTTATAAAATCATACCCCATGAGCTACGAGATTACCGGTAAATTAATCTACAAGGAGGACATCCAACAAATCAATGACCGCTTCCAGAAAAGAGAATTTGTCATCGAGGTGGAGAACGAACGGAATAGTCAATGGAATAATTTCATCAAGATACAACTCATCCAGGATAGATGTGAGTTGATCGAGAACATACAACTGCAAGAGAATATCAAGGTCTATTTTGACCTGCGCGGGCGCAAGTGGGAAAACCAGGGGCAAACCGCTTATTTCACTAATCTCGAGGGATGGAGGATCGAACGAATGCAACCACAACAGGAACAACCATCCCACGCGGTGCAAATTCCCGAGTACCGGGTGGAGGATATCCCGCAACAGCAGGAACAAGACGACCTCCCGTTCTAAAACCTACATGTAAAAGAGTTAAAAGAGACTGTACAAGGCGTTGTACAGTCTCTTTTTTATTCACGAGACTGTGCTCAACATGCTTTGTGCAGTCTTTTTTTTCACCCGGGACTCAACATGCTTTATACAGTCTCCTTTTTACCCGAGAGGCTGTTCAACACGCTTGCCAACGGTGTAAAAAGTCTCCCTCCAACCTGGCGACACGCTTGCTAACGGTGTAAAAATTCTGACGACGCTACGTAACAAGGCACACGCTGAAT
>JAITJA010000151.1 GCA_031279175.1 Odoribacteraceae bacterium | reverse complement strand
ATCATTAACCACCGTTGATTTGCCAGTTGCAAGAAAAATTGGAGAAAGAGCGTTCCACTTATGTCCAATCCTGACCTTGCGCCTCGGTTATAATGGGACAATTACCTTTAGTGAAGGGTTTGAGAAACTATTCGGGTTGGCTTTCGATGACAGGGCCAATACCATAGACCTCTACCTCCACCCGTCACAGATCCCGACCGATGGTAGCACCTCCTATGGAGGCTACACCTGGCAGAGTATCCAACCATATCAATGACCATGAGACAGGAACCGAGATATAGAAAACAAGATAGCAGTCACGAGTTCGCGAGTTCGCGGCGAGCCATCGCGCAAGCGCGAAGCGTTCCCGCGCCCCCGGTTTTCTCCCACACGGACATTCACCAACAACTCCATGTATATTTTTAGAACATCGAAATCAAACAATTAAAACGATCGAGTTATGAGACGATTTTTAATTTTCATTCCACTCTACCGGCTTAGACACGAGACACTCGTGCAACTGGTTTCTGACACTATCGGTATCGTTGACGTGATCGGCGCGGGCGCTGTCGGGGTTAAAACGATCTCCGACCTGCTAAGAGTCAAGCGCGACGACGCGGAGAAGCACCTTGACACGGTCAAGAAGAGTATCTTCACGGGGAAGATCGTGGAACAAGACAAGGTCAGGGACGGTACCCTGCGCGGGTTCGCGATGGCGGTCAAGTCGTACCTCCACCACGCCAACGCGGAGAAGCGCGACGCCGCTACCCACCTGCAAATCATTATCGATAACTACGGGAGCATGGAACGTAGGACGTATGACGACGAGAGCGCGGCAATCCATGATATTCTTACCGAGTTGGCTACTGCAGGGATCGCGCCGCTGGTTGCGTTGCTGGGCCTCGGCGAGTGGGTCGCGCAACTTACCGCGGATAATAACCGCTTTTTCGAGCTGATGCACGAGCGCTACAAGGAGGAGGCAAATCGCCCCTCCTCAATGAAGGAGTCTCGCGCCGCGCTCGCGGAGACACAACAAGCTCTCGTCGATCGCGTGGAGGCGCTCGCGACGCTGAACGGTCTCGATTCTTCCCCGGAGCTCGCCGAGTTCGTGGCAGAGTATAACGCCATGGCTGCCCGTTATAAGCGTATCCTCGCGATCGAGAAGGGAAGACGAGCCGCCTCTCACGAGGGGAACGAGGGGGACGACGACGAGGAGAACGAGGAGAACGAGGGGAACGACGAGGGGAACGACGACGAGGAGGAGGATTTTTCCAAGTAATAGTAAAAGGAGTTGTTCGTGTTCTAACACCAGTGTGTTTTTTTGTTCACCGGGGGTGCGCCGCGAGGCACACCCCCGGTTCTTTCCCCCCCCCCGCTCGCGTGCCAAGCAGGAGGAGGTGGGATTATTCCGCGAGGAGGTAGAGGGAGAGGTTATCGAGGAAGAGGCCTTCGTTGGTGGGGATAATAGAGGCGCCTTCGGAATAGGCGCGCAACTCCACGCGGAGAAACCTCGCGCCCACGGGAGCTCGGAACAGCCCTTGGGCGTTGAAAGGATCCATCCAGCTACTGGTAGAGCCGAACTCCTGGGACTGCACGCTAGTAGAAGACGAGGCGGGCAGGGCAGACGAAGCCGTCCTCCTCCACGTGCAGAAAACCCGCCACTTGTAAAGCTCCGTGTTCGAGAAAGCGTGCACTTGCAGCTGGTAACATCGTCGTTCCGTCACCGCGACATCCTGGTATATATAACTCCGCGGCCCCAGCAGGCAAGAAAAATTCCCCTCCATCGCGCGTGCGCCACTCGCGCGTGCAGACGCGTACGCCCCGTCGCGATTATACTTCCATCCGGCGGGCAGCGTGTCCGCGTCCCAGGCCTCGAACCCCCCGTTGACGAGCAAATTGCTACCAGTCGGGACGCCGGCGGGCGGGGTATTATCCGCGAACACCTCGTCGAGCTCCCCCATCTCCAGCGCGCCCCCGTCGACGAGATTCGTCTCGTCCCACCCTTGCGCGCTAAACTCGAAGCCCAGCGGGGAGGTAGGGAGATACCTCCCGGTGACCGCGACGACGCGATTCTCGTCAATGGCCGGAGCCAACTTCATGAACCCCCGTCGCGTGATATACCCCGAGGAGTAAAGCACGCCGACCTCGGCCTTCCCGGCGGCGACGGGGAAAGTCATGATCTCCGCCGTGGCCGAGGAGCTCCCCTTCACGTGATTCACCCGCTTCACGATAGCGACAGCGCCCGTCGCGCCCCCGCTCGCTCCCGCGGAGGAGGGCACGTTGGCCAGCTCGACGCGTAGCGAATCGATCCCGGCGGGCAACTCTTCCAGCGCCACCTTGATCTTCCCGACCCGCCGGGAGAGAGAGACGGGGATCGGCGCGGCGCGGGTCGTCGTGATATTCACCTGCTTGATTGCCGTCATGAAATCGGGAGCTTCCCGGTACGCGTCGCCCTCCTTTGTCAGGTTAAGCAACACCTTTTCCAGCGGGTCGCCGACGTTACACGAGACCTCTTTTTCCCCCGGCCCGTTGGCGACGACGAGGATATCGTACTTCCCGAGAGGCAGGTTCACGGTAAACTCGTTCCCGGGGAGGTTTGGCGCGGGATAGAAATAATAGCGCGCGACGATGCCGTCCTGTAGCGCGATGACGCGTAGCGAAGAGATCCCGGCCTGCAAGATCTCCCGCGATTCGAGCTCGAAAGCCTCGAGGAGGAGGGTGGCGCGTTTTCCCTCGACGTCCTCCTGCTTGTTGCATGAAACGAGGATAAGGGCGAGAAGCGCGAGTAATGTTCCTTTCATTTTGACACGTTTTTAAGTGAGCCGCGAAGGTACACGCGTTTTTCGAAAAACAATAACCCGGGGAGAGGTAAAATCCCCGGGTTCGCGAAGTATGTTTAAGGCGTGTTGGTCTACTCGAGAAGTGCCTGTTCGGCGGCGCGGATGGCGGAGATATTCCACCCGGAGCGTCCCCGCGCGAACTTGTCGCGGATGCTGTCGAGGCAGAGATTACCGGTACTCCCCTCGTGGGAGTGGTGCAACCGGCGGTCGGTGACGGAGAACTCTCCCCGCTGTACCCTGTCGCCCACCTCCCGGTACGCCTCGCGGAAAGGCGCGCCGGCAGCAACCGCGCGATTGACCTCCTCGACAGTGAAGAGATAACGATAGCGGTCGTCGTCGAGAATATCGCGGGAGAGGACGACGTCGCGTAGGACGAGCGCGACCATGCAGAGGCAGTCGTCCAGCTCGCCGAAAGCGGGCAGGTAACACTCCTTGACGAGCTGCATGTCGCGGAAATATCCGGAGGTGAGGTTGGCCGCGATCATGCCGACCTGCGCGGGTAGCGATTGCAGGCGATTGCAACGGGCGCGCGTCAGCTCGAAGACGTCGGGATTCTTCTTGTGCGGCATGATGCTGGAGCCGGTAGTGTAGCGGTCGGGGAGGGTGATAAAGCCGAAGTTCGGGGACGCGAAGAGGCACGCGTCGGCGGCGAGCCGACCGATAGTGAGGGCCACGCGGGAGAGGGCGAAGAGGACGGTTTGCTCCATCTTCCCGCGTTGCATCTGCGCGTGGACGGGATTGTAAGCGAGATCGTCGAAGGCGAGGAGGCGGGTGGTCATCCGGCGATCGAGCGGGAGGGAAGAGCCATAGCCCGCGCCGGTGCCGAGGGGATTGGTGTTGACAATGTCCCGCGCCGCCTTGAGCATCACGAGATCCTCGGCCAGCGACTCGGCGTAGGCCCCGAACCACAAGCCGAAGGAGGAGGGCATGGCGATCTGCAGGTGGGTGTACCCGGGGAGCAGGATCTCCCGTCCCTCCCCGGCCCGCTCGAGGAGCAGGCTGAAGAGTGCCTCGACGCGGTCGAGCAACTCGAAGAGAGCATGGCGGGTGAAGAGCTTGAGATCGAGCAGCACTTGATCGTTGCGGGATCGTCCGGCGTGGATCTTCTTCCCGGTATCCCCGAGGCGTTCGGTGAGGAGAAACTCGATGCCGGAGTGGATGTCCTCCACGCCGGGGTCGATGGAGAAACGCCCGGCCTCGACGTCGCGATGGATCTCCCGGAGCGCCTCGACGAGCGCCTTTTCCTCGTCGTCGTCGAGCAGACCGATGGCGCGTAACATCCGCGCGTGCGCGATATTGCCGAGGATGTCGGCCCGCGCGAGCAGCCTGTCGAGTTCCCTGTCGCGCCCGATGGTAAAGCGTTCGACGAGGGAATCTATCTCGTAACCTTTATCCCAGAGTTTCACGTGTTACAGGATTAAATTGTTTAGGATGTTCTCGTATATCTCGACGCCTTCCGCGATCTCGTCGACGAGGATAAACTCGTTGGCGGTATGCGAGCGGGCACTGTCCCCCGGCCCGATCTTGACGGAAGTATAAGGAATGACGGCCTGGTTGGAGGTCGTGGGCGACCCGTAGGGGACGCGTCCGAGGGCCTCGCAGCGGCGAACGACGGGATGATCGCGGCGGATGGCGGAAGAGTTGAGGCGCGTGGAGCGGGGGAGGACGTCGCACGCGACATGTTGGCGGATGATGTCGAGCAGCTCCTCGTTCGCGTAAAGTTCGTTGACCCGCGCGTCGACGACGAAGCGGCACGCGTCGGGGACGACATTATGCAGCGCGCCGGCGGAGATGGCGGTGACGGTCGTCTTGACCGGCCCGAGGATGGGGGAGACGCGTTCGAAGCGGTAGTCTCGAAACCAGGAGACGTCCGGTAGCGCGGCGTAGATGGCGTTGACCCCCTCGTTTCGCGCGGCATGACCGGCGACGCCGCGGGCGGTGCAGTCGAGCACCATGAGACCCTTCTCCGCGATGGCGGGATGCATCCCGGTGGGCTCGCCGATGATCGCGAGATCGACGCGTCCGAGCTCCGGGAGTATCGACTGTATGCCCCCCTCGCCGGTGTTCTCCTCCTCGGCGGAGGCGGAGAAGATGAGATTGTACGGGCACTCGCGGCGGGCAAGGCGGAGGAAGACGGCGAGAAGGGAGACGAGGCTCGCCCCGTCGTCATTGCTGCCGAGGCCGGTGATCTTCCCGTTGTCGACGACGGGCGCGAAGGGGTCGGAGAACCACTCGCCGGAGGGGCGGACGGTGTCTACATGCGCGTCGAGGAGGATCGTGGGTTTACCCGGGGAGAAACTGCCGGCGCGCGCCCACACGTTGTTTCCCTTCCTTCGCGGCTCGTGCCCGCGCGCCCGGAGCGTCTCCTCGATGATGCTCGCCGCGTGGTGCTCCTCCTTGCTGAAAGAGGGCACGCGGATAAGCTCCAGGAGCAGCTCGATGGCCTCTCCCGCGTTCATGGCGCGATGATTTTAGTCCCCCGTTCCTCGTTGCCGAGATCGTCCGGGTGTACCAGTCGTACCGACCGCGCCCCCGCGTCGAGCGCCCGGAAAGCGTTATCGAGCTTGGGGATCATGCCGGCGCTGATGGCCTTCTCCCTGTCGAGCGCCTCGCGATCGCGCCTTGTCAGCGCGGGGAGGATAGAGGCCGGGTCGGCGGGATCGGCGAGCACGCCCCCCGCGTCGACGCAGAAGATCAGGTCGACGGTATACAAGTTAACGAGCGCCCCGGCGACGGCCCCGGCGACGCTATCGGCGTTCGTGTTGAGCAGTTCTCCCCCCGCGCCGAGGGTAATTGGCGAGATCACGGGCGCGACGCCGCGGTTGACGAAGCGGGCAATGGCATGCGCGTTCACCCGTTCAACGTCCCCGACGCGTCCCCAGTCGATCGTCCCGGCCGGTCGTCGCGCGGAGACCACCAGTCGTTCGTCGCAGCCGGAGAGCCCGCAGGCGTTGACCCCGGCGCGTTGCAGGGCGGCGACGATACTCTTGTTGACCCACCCGGCGTAGGCCATGACGGTGACGCGCAACGTCTCGTCGTCGGTAACCCGTCTCCCGTCGATCTTCTCGCGGGGGATGGCGAGCGCGTCGCACAGCTTGTCGGCGAGCACCCCGCCCCCGTGCACGACGACGATCATCCCCGGGAACGCGGCCAGTCGCGCGGCCAGCCTATCGAGCTTCTCCTCGTTCTCCGCGAACGTTCCCCCTACTTTAATCACCGTACAGTTCATCTCTTTCATGTATTAAGGTCTCCATGATCGCGCGGAAGGCGTCCAGGAACAGCTCCATCTCCTCGCGGGAGATGCAGAGAGGCGGGAGCAGGCGCAGGGTATTCTTTCCGCTACAGCCGGTGAGCGCGTGATAATCGCGCGTCAATCGCCGGCGGAGGATCGCGTGCGGGATATCCGTGTCCACGCCGATCATCAATCCCTTCCCGCGCACCTCGATGACACCTTTCTCCTCTTGCAGTCGTCGCGCGAGCTCCTCGCCGAGAGTCGCGGCGCGTTCGACGAGACCTTCTTCCTCGATCACCTCGAGCACGGCGAGGGCGGCGGCACAGGCGAGGTGGTTCCCCCCGAAGGTTGTCCCGAGCATACCTTCGCGGGCGGGGATCGCGTCGCGCGCGAGGATACCGGCAACGGGGAATCCGTTGCCCATCCCCTTGGCCATCGAGATGACGTCGGGCGCGACGCCGGCGTGTTGAAAGGCGAAGAACTTGCCGCTGCGCCCGTGTCCCGACTGTATTTCGTCGATGACGAGGAGCGTGTCACTCGCGTCGCAGGCCGCGCGCGCTGCTTGCAGGAAGGAGGGATCTGGGACGCGGATCCCCCCGACGCCTTGTATACCCTCGACGATAAACGCGGCGTACCGGCGGGAGGCGAGGGCGCGCGTCATGGCTTCCGCGTCATTGAGATCGATGAAGGACACGGCGTGTGTCTTGTTCAGCGGTGCTTGTATAGCGGGTTGATCGGTGACGGCGACGGCCGCGCTGGTACGCCCGTGGAACGCGCCCCGGCAGGCGAGGATGGCCTCCCGTCCGGTGACGAACGACGCGAGTTTAAGCGCGTTCTCGTTGGCCTCGGCCCCGCTGTTGCAGAGGAAGAGCGCGTAGCCGTTGCAGCCGGAGACCTGCTCGAGGCGCGTGGCGAGTTCCTCCTGCAGGGGATTAAAGACGGCGTTGGAATAGAAGCCGATCTTCCGTAGCTGTCGCGTGACGCGTTCGACGTAACGCGGGTGCGAGTGCCCGATAGAGATCACGGCGTGTCCCCCGTAGAGATCGAGGTATCTTGTTCCTCGTTTATCTTCAATCCAGCAGCCGGCGGCTTCCACCGGCTCCACGTCCATTCGGTTATATACCTCGAACAACATATTTAGAAATAGCTTGCTTTTAACAACAGTCCGGTAGTCTCCTCCAGCCCGAACATCAGGTTCATGTTCTGCACGGCCTGCCCGACAGCGCCCTTCAGCAGGTTATCGATGACTGTCGTGACGAGCACCTTATCCTCGTGCTGTTGGATGTTGAGGAAACAATAATTCGTGTTCACCACTTGTTTAAGGTGCACTGGCGCGTCGCGCACGATCACGAAGGGGTGCGCGTTATAATACGCCCGGTACAGCGTCTTCAGCTCCTCGAGTGGCGAGTGGTCGCGGAAGACGACATTCGCGATGATCCCCCGGGTATGCGCGCCGCGCGTTGGCACGAAGGCGATATCCGGGCCCGCGCCGTTTTGCTGCAACGTTTCGCGCACCTCGTCGAGGTGTTGATGCGTGAAGACCTTGTAATTGGAGAGATTCTGCGCGCGGAAGCTGAAATGGGTTTCCGTTGATGGTTGTTGTCCCGCGCCGGTAGATCCAGTCACGCCGAAGACCGTTACCTCCTTGTTGGCCCGCCCGTGTGCGGCGAGTGGCAGTAGAGCCAGTTCGATAGCCGTGGCAAAGCACCCGGGGTTCGCCACGCGTCGGGCCTCGCGTATTGCCTCGCGGTTTTTTTCCGGTAGGCCATACGTGAATCCCCCCGCGTTCCCGAGCCGGAAATCGTTCCCGATGTCGATGACTCGCGCGCGTCGCGGATCTCGTTCCGCGAGGAAGCGGCTCGCGAACCCGTGCCCGCCGCAGAGGAACAGCGCGTCTATTCCCGTGGTCCTGATCTTCGAGAAGAAGAGATCGTCGCGCGTGATATCCTCGTGCGCGCTATTGACGCGTTGCTTATCGCGCGACTTGCTTTCCAGGTACTTCACCCATGCTTTCGGGTGATGTTGCAGCAGGCGCGTCAGCTCTCCTCCCGCGTACCCGGCGGCCCCGGCTATTCCTATCCTGATCTTCATATCTCCTCGCCGTTAACGGCCCCGTGCACGCGGAGCGGCATGGAGAGGATTTTCGCGAACCCCTTCGCGTCGTCGGCGTTCCACGCGTTATTCTCCTCGCCGTAGCGCGCGAAGTCGGCATTCATCAGGTCGTGCGCGGAGCGGACGCCCAGCAGGTCGAAGTGATACGGTCGCAGTCGCGCGATGACGTCCCCGGAGACGTGGCGCTGGCTATGTTCCAGGAACTTCTCGATATCGCGCATCACGGGTTCGCCGTACATGGCCTCGTGCAGGAACATCCCGTACCAGTTCCCGAGTTGTTCTTTCCAGTAGCCTTGCCACTTCGTCAGGGTATGTTTTTCCAGCAGCTCGTGAGCCTTGATGATCAGCAGTGGAGCGGCGGCCTCGAAGCCGACGCGGCCCTTGATCCCGACGATCGTGTCGCCCACGTGCGTGTCTCTCCCGATGGCCCACGGGGAGGCGATCTCGTCGAGATACTTGATCAGCGCGACGGGCGACTCGCGCGTTTCGTCATTCACGCGCACCAGCTCGCCGCGTTCGAAGGTCAGCGTCACCTCCTCGTTTCCTTCCCGTTGCAGCGGCGACGGGTAGGCGCTTTCCGGCAGGTAACTGTCTGACGTTAACGTCTCCCGCCCGCCGATGGACGTTCCCCAGATCCCCTTGTTGATGGAGTAGGCCACGCGCGACCAGTCGCGTTCGACGCCCCGCGCGCGCAGGTACTCGATCTCCTCCTCGCGGCTCAGGCGCTGGTCGCGCGTGGGAGTCAGGATACGGATATCCGGCGCCAGCACGGAGAAACACAGGTCAAAGCGCACCTGATCGTTTCCCGCCCCCGTGCTCCCGTGAGCGATATACCCGGCGTCGATCGCCCGCGCGTACCGGATGACGGCCAGCGCCTGGAACGCCCGCTCCGAGCTAACGGATACAGGGTAAGTCTTGTTCCGGAGCACGTTCCCGAAGACCATGTACCGGATGCATTTCTCGTAATATTCTCCCGTCACGTCGATAGTCGCGTGTCTCGTCGCGCCCATCTCGTACGCTTTCTGTTCTATCTCGGCCAGCTCCTCGTTGCTGAACCCGCCGGTGTTGGCGAGGGCCGTGTAGACTTCCATTCCTTTTTCCCCGGCCAGGTATTTCAGGCAATAGGAGGTGTCGAGCCCGCCGCTATACGCGAGTACTACTTTATTTGTCATAATCACGCGAGTTTCTTTAATAACTTACCCAGCGCGGAAGACTTCTTCTTCTCTTCATGGTGTTCGGCGGGGTCATAGATCATGCCCGTGCAGAGGCACTTGGTCATGTTCGTTCGCAGCAGGATGTCGTAATTCACGCACGACTTGCATCCTTCCCAGAACTCCTCGTCGTCGGTTAGCTTGGCGAACGTCACCGGCACGTAGCCCAGCGAGGTGTTTATTCGCATGACCTGCTCGCCCGTTGTCAACCCGAATAATTTCGCGTCCGGGAAGCGTTCGCGAGATAGATCGAAGGCCGCCTTCTTGATCTGTTTGGCGATCCCGAGACCGCGATACGCCTCCTTGACAATCAATCCGGAGTTCGCGACAAACTTCTGGTGGCCCCACGATTCGATGTAGCAGAAACCAACGAACTCCTCGCGGTTGAGCGCGAGAATGGCCTTGCCGCCAGTGATCTTACCGGAGATATACTCGTTTGTCCTCCGCGCGATACCCGTGCCGCGCGCCTGTGCCGCGGCGTCGATCGCGTCGTTAATGTCCTGCACGTAACGCAGGTGCTTCTCTGATGCAACAACTACAGTGATCTTCATCTTTCACCTTTGATTTGATTAAACGTTATACTGTCGCGTATTTATTAGCAACGACGCGAATGTATACATTATTATGAACCGTCAAGCAGGGAACGAGAATATTTTTTCACGCGTCGCGCCAGCCATCAACCGGGATCGAGAAAGGGAAAAAAGTACGAGGAGCTTCCCATCACGGTAGCGCTCCTCGCGGATTGATTCTGACTAGAAGGGAACGTTCCCGTCGCGGTACTTGTTCCCACAAATGTTTCTGTTTTTATAGACAATTCTAATCGACCCGTCTTTACCGGCTATCCGGCGGCGCGGGCTGCCGTTTTCCATTCATTAATCATGAACATTAGCTTCTTCGGTATCTTCTTCCGTCGCGGCCTCGTGGCGACCTTTCTGCACGGCAAGGTTATGCTTGTAGCGCGTCGCGACGGTATTGTAAGCCTTCCTGAAACCGGCGAATGCCGGCGAGCAATCCGGACCCTTGAACGTCGCGACCGCTTCCGCGAGCGCGACCAGCTCGCGCAAGTCCTGCATCACGATCTCCCGCGCCTCGGCCATCTTGATCCCCGGACGCTGGCTCACCTCCTGGTAACGCTCGCGCGTGAGAGTGATAAACACCTCGTTCGCCTGGATAAGATGGGCCGCGAGCGCCCCGAGATCAAGCTCCGACACGCACGCGGCGTATACCGGCTCCGACAACTCCCGCGTCAAGTCCGACATCGCGGCACTCTCGTCGTCGTAAACCTTCCGCGAGAACCCCCGGTAGTGCTCGAACAGGATCATCAACAAGCGCGACGCCTCGTTCTTGGCACTGTCGGGATGGTGGCGGAAAGCCTGGATCACCAGCATGATCCCGTACACGAGACCGTCCCGCAACCGGTCTTGCCGCTTCAACTTGGCCGTGACGCCGCTCTTGAAAATCATGTCAAGCGCCGGTAACATCATGGCGTTCGACTGCTTTAATTTCTCGATGGCCGCTCCAAGACCGAACTCGCTCAAGTTAAATTGATCGAGGTACGGGAGAATGTCCGCGACGAAACGCGCGAACGTTTTGTTGCGAAGCGCGCGAAACGGGACGATAACGAAATACGGCCTCTTCATGGCAGGAACTCTACGCGGGTGAAACTCTTCGCGCTCGCGTGCTCGCGCGCCTCCATCAAGGTGGCAAGCGAGTAGCCATTTGACCTCCCGCGCGTCGCGCGTCGCGGCGTCGCGTCGTTTCCCGCGTTGTCATGGCGTGGAAACGCGAACAGGGGGGTCGCGTCATGCTCTCCACGCGCCGTTGAAACCGTGACAAGGGG
>JAITJA010000171.1 GCA_031279175.1 Odoribacteraceae bacterium | reverse complement strand
GTGCAACACGGCCTCCATCGTGGCCAGGCGCGCCCAGGTGTCCGTCGTCGTCTGGATGTACCCGCGCACCTGCTCGCGGATTCTCTCGTATCGCGCTTTTTTGTCCATGTTATATGGTTTCAAGGATGTCTACCAGGTGTCGCCACCATCTTTCTACCGACCCCGCGTGTACCCGTTCGCGGGGCGAGTGCACGTCGCGCAGCGTCGGCCCGAAGGAGACCATCTTCATGTCGGGGTATTTCTCCAGGAATAGCCCGCATTCCAGGCCGGCGTGTATCGAGCGCACCACGGGTTTCTTCCCGAAGAGGCGTTCGTGGGAGTCGATCATCACTTGCAGCAGGGCCGATCCCGCGTCGGGCGTCCAGCCGGGATAGCCGTCATTGTGCCATACCCGCGCGCCAGCCAACCGGAAGAGGGCGTCTAACGCGTCGGCGGCGTTCATCTTCTCGCTGTTGACGTCGCTCCGCTGCGAGGTGGCGATCAGTGCCCGCCCCTCGTCCTCGAAGCGCACCGAGGCCAGGTTCGTGGAGGTCTCCACGAGACCGGGCACGCGGCAACTCATCGCGAGTACCCCGTGCGGACATGCTTGCAGGGCGTTCAGCAACGTGGCCGTCGATGGGCCGTCGAGGGCCGTCCCGGGCGTCTCTACCGTGTCGAGCGTCAGGGAGATTCCCGGTTCCGCGATCCACGTCTCTTTCATCTCGACGGCGTACGCGTTGAAGGCGGCGACGATCGGGTGCAGGCATTGTTTGTCGAACGTGATCACGGCGCGCGCCGCGCGGGGGATGGCGTTTCGTTTGTCCCCGCCCTCGATGGTCGCCACGCGCGCGCCGTGCGCGTTGTTCAGCTTCCAGAGGAGGTGGCTCAAGATCTTGATCGCGTTCCCCCTGCCCTTGTTGATGTCGTCGCCGGAGTGTCCTCCCAGTAGCCCGCTCACTTCCGCGCGCGCGGCGATGTATCCCTGCGGCACGGGCGCGTTATGGCCGTCCAGGCGGATTGTCGTGTCGATCCCGCCGGCGCACCCGATGAATAGTTCCCCCTCGTCCTCGGAGTCCAGGTTGAGCAGCATCCGCCCTTGTAGGAAATCCGGGCGCAGGGCGAAAGCCCCCGTCATCCCGCTCTCCTCGTCTACCGTGAACAGGCACTCGAGCGGGCCGTGGTGGATGTCGTCGGCGGATAACACCGCCAGGCACGCGGCCACGCCGATGCCGTCGTCCGCGCCGAGGGTCGTGCCACCGGCCGCCGCGATCCACTCGCCGTTGACGACGGGGATGATCGGGTCGCGGTCAAAGTCGTGCCCCTCCCCGTCCTGCTCGCATACCATGTCCACGTGGGCCTGCAAGACTACCACCGGGGCGCTTTCCCGCCCGCCCGTTGCCGGTTTTCGTATCACGACGTTCCCGACCTCGTCCACGCGGTATTCCAGCCCGCGTTTCCCGGCGAACTCCACCAGGAAGGCGGTCATCTTTTCCTCTCGCTTCGAGGGTCGCGGCACGCCGCAGATCTCCTCGAAATATCCCCAGAGCGCTGCCGGGGCCAATCCTGCTAATCTTCTTTCCATGTTCTTTATTATTTATGCATCCAGCGCGTCCTTCAGCTTCTTGAGCGTCCATGCGCCGGTTTTAATATCCATCGCCGATAGCGTGAACGACAGGTCGAGCAACGTCTCCTCCTCGATGGAGGTCAGCGGCACGCGCGACTCGATGCCTTTCCCCGTGAGCACGACCCGGTTGTTTCGCCTGTCCTCTCCCGTTTCTCTTCTCGTGAAGCCCCGTTTTTGCAGCGCGTTCAGCAGCTTTGTCACGTTATACTTGTCCTTCTGCAAGCGGTTGGCGATCGTCTGCTGGTTCACGTTGTCCTCCTCCCACAGCACGCGCAGTAGCTCGTACTGCTCTCTCCGCACCGGGAATCCCGCCTTCAGGAAGCGCCGGTTCAGCGCCCGCGTGTACCCCCGGTCGATTTTACTTGCTAACACGATAAGATTCATAAGTTCGTTCATCGCTGTGATTTTATATACTCTCGCGAAGCTAACATTTTTCGCGCCCGTAATCCCTGGCGAGCGCGGAATTATAATACGCCGGGTTGCCGGTCACCTCCTCGCCCAGCCACGCCGGGCGCTCGAACTCCTCGTCGACGGCGGAGAGCTCCACCTCGGCGATGATTAACCCCTCGCGCGGGCCGTGGAACTCGTCCACCTCGAAGGTATGCCGGCCGACCCTCACCAGGTAGCGCGTCTTGTCGATGATCCCCGGTTCGCAGAGGGCCAGCAACTCCCGCGCCTCGTCGGCGGGGATCTCGCGTTCCCACTCGAAGCGCGAACGTCCCCCGTCGCCGGAGAGCCCCTTGACGGTGATATATCCGCGTTCCCCGGTCAGGCGCACGCGCACCACGCGGGCCGGGTCAGAAGAGAGGTATCCCTGCGTCACGCGGACGGCATGAAAAGCGTCGGCCTTGAACTCCCCGCGCGCGATAAACTTGCGTTCAATTTCTTGTCCCATGTGATCTTGTATAACTGCGCGAAGAAAGACAAATTTCCCCTGAATCGAGAAGTCAGCCGCGCGAATCCCCGGGAATAGCGAACGGACAAGGAGAGGAATCGCCATTCTTGGGGATTGTGACGACCGGCGCGGGGGGATACCTTCGCCGCCACGATAAAGACCCAAAGATGAAACAGACCTTTATTTCCCTGCTCTTCCTCCTCCCGTCGCTCCTGCCGTGCACCGCGCAGGTGGTCGCGCGACAGGAACGCGCCCCCTCCCGCCTCGTGCTGGGCGGTTACGGCGAGGTGCTCATGCAACGCGCGTTTTACAGTGACAACGCGGCGCGCTACACGAATCCATCCGTCTACAAGGACAAGGTACACGGGCGCTTCGACATCCCCCGCGTGGTCATCTACGCGAGCCAGGAGTTCGGGCGCGGCTGGAAGATGTCCACCGAGATCGAGATCGAGCACGGCGGCGCGGGAACAACCTACGAGATCGAGAACGAGGAGACGGGCGAGTACGAGACCGAGATAGAAAAAGGAGGCGAGGTGGCCATCGAGCAATTCTGGATCGAGAAAAGCTGGTCGCCGGTGTTTAACCTGCGCGTCGGGCATCTCGTCGTCCCGGTGGGGCTGACGAATAGCTACCACCTGCCAACAGAGTACCTCACCGTCTCGCGGCCCGAGGAGGAGAGCGCGATACTCCCGTGCACGTGGCACGAGACCGGCGTCGGCATCCGCGGGCAAGCCGGCAAGTGGAGCTACGAGGCCCTGTTTATCGCTGGTCTCGACGCGGAACGATTCAATAACGCCAACTGGATAAAGGGCGGTTCTACCTCGCCGTACGAGTTCTCTATCGCCACCTCTTACGCCGGCGCGTTCCGCGTCGAGGCCCGTCCCGCTCCCGGCCTGCGCCTCGGGTTGAGCGCCTACCGCGGGAATAGCGCCCGGAATAGCCTCAAGCCCGAGCGCTACGAGCAGCACGACATCCGGGGGGCGGTGACCATCGGCGCGTTCGACGCGGTCTACCGCGATAGCCGTTTCCTCGCGCGTTCGTGCGTGGTGTACGGGCATCTCGGCGACTCCCGCGTGATCTCGACGGTCAACAAACGCCTCCCCTCCGCCAGCCCGTCACCGCGCACCGACGTGGCGTCGGACGCGATCGGCGCGTATGTCGAGGTGGCCTACGACGCGCTCTCCTGCTTCCGGCGCGAGGACGCGGGCGACAAGTTGTATGTCTACGCGCGCCACGGCTTCCACGACTCCATGTTCAAGGTCGCGACGGGCGTCACCGCCAAGCCCTGGAGCCGCAAACGCGTCACCGGTATCGGGGCGAGTTACCTGCCGATCGAGGGGATCGTCGTGAAGGCCGAGTACTCGGCCCGGCGGCTGGTCGCGCCATATAACAACGAGCCGGCGTTCTCCCTCGGCATCGCTTACTCGAGATTATTCACACTCTAAATAGTATCATCATGAAACAATTTATTTACAGGATTGCCTGCCTGTCGATGCTCCTCGCGCCGGTGGCTTGCGGGGACGATAACCAGTCAAGCGAGGATCAAAATGCCGCCTTGTACGGGAATATCCTCGAGCAGTATGTCAACACGACCATCATCCCGACTTACCAGTCGCTCGCCACGGCCGCCCTCGAGATGCGCGCCGCGAACGAGGCGCTGAAGAGTGCTCCCACCGACGCGAACATGCGCGCCGCGTCCAACGCGTGGATGAACGCCCGCGTGTGGTGGGAGCTGAGCGAGGCCTTCCTCTTCGGGCCGGTGGGGGAGAACGCCCTCGACATCGACGGGCACATCGACTCGTGGCCGCTCGAGCTGGAGGATATTCAACGGGAACTGGCCAACGGCGCGGGCCTCACCGGGCGACAGGCCTGGCAGAAGGACGCCGAGGTGATCGGTTTCCACGTCACGGAGTACCTGCTCTACCGCGACGGGCAGTCGCGTCCCGTCGCCGACCTGACCACCGCCGAGCTGAATTACCTGACCGCCGCTACCGACGCGCTCGTGTGGGATTGCGTGCTGGCCTACGTCGCGTGGGTGGGAGAGGAGAACGTGACGACAGAGATGCAGGCCGTCTTCCGGGAGAATCCCGATGTCGTCGCGCACCTCGAGGACAATAGTCATTACAAGAATTTCGCCCGGAAGCTGACGACCGCCGAGGGCTACTCCTCCTGGGCCGACGCGCTGGGCGAGATCGCCGTCGGCGCCGCGGAAATCGCCGGGGAGGTCGGGGCAACAAAGATCGAGGCCCCCTACGCCGCCGGGAATGTCCTGGAGGTGGAGTCCTGGTATAGCTGGCACTCTATCGACGATTATTGCAATAACATCAAGAGCATCAAGAATGCCTACCTCGGCGGCGTGAACGACAACACGCGGCAGGCCGTCACCCTCTCCTCGTTCGTGCAACAGGCGGACGCCGCCCTTGATAGCCGCGTCAAGGCCAAGATCGAGGATTGCCTCACCAAGATCGCCGCTATCGGTACTGGCGGGAAGTCCTTCTACGAGGTCGTCCGCGACCGGGTCAACAGCCAGCAGGTAGAGGCCGCCGTCGACGCGTGTAACGAGTTGCAGCAGCTCTTCGACGCGCTGCCGGAGATCCTGTGATGGCGCGCGCGGGAAAGCAAGTATTCATCGCGCTCCTGGTGACGCTGGTCGCGTGCTCCGAAAAGGAGATCGCGGAGAAGCAATACACCGAGGAGTGGTACGCCGGTGGCGTCAACGGGACGGTGTTTAACGCCACCTCCCGCGCCTACCGGCAGCCGATGAACGCGATCGCCGGGGACCCGCTCCTCTACCGGCAGTTCATGCGCGGGGAACGGATCGCGGAAAAGAGTTTCGTCGCCGACAGCACGATGAGCTTCTCGGGGCTCGGGCCGGTATACATCCGCAAGTCCTGCGTCGCATGTCACCCGAGCTACGGAGGAAGGAGCAAGCGCGTGGACAAGTTCGACTCGTCGGATAGCCGCAACGGCTACTTGCTGATGATCTACGACCCGTCGCTCCCGGACCTGCCGCTCGCCTCGACCTATTTCACCGGGATGACACAGACCTCCGCCGTCGCCCCCTTCAAACCGCCGGTGAACGAGTCGGGCGTGCACATCGAATGGCTGCCTTACACCGACGAGCACGGGAACAAGTACGACGACGGCACGCCCTACGAGCTGATATTCCCACGCGTCACCATCGACCAGTCGGCCATCCTCTTCCCGGATTTCGACATGAGCCGGCACGCCGCCAGCATCGAGGCCACCATCGGCATCTATGGCGTCGCCCTCCTCGACGCGATCTCCGACGAGGATCTACGCGCGCGGCATGTCGCCGAGGCCGAACGGGGATATTGCCCCGGGGTCATCGGCGCGGATATCGACGAGACCGGCCTCAATCCCTATTATCCCGGCAAGCACCCCGGGCGATTCACGTATCTCTGCACGCGCGCCACGCTCGATAACGGGCCGGGCTCTAACGCCATCTGGAATATCACGAACGTGACCCGTCCCGATCGCGCTTATCATTATATCACCGCCGCGTACGCCAGGGCCTCCGCCGCCGACCCCGACGTGCAGCAGGCGCTCGGGAGGACGGGAGAGGAGATCTACGCCAGGCTGATGTCGCGCGAGTTGCCACCGGAGATGAGCGCCGAGGATTATGACGCCTTCATGGTGTGGCATCGCGGCATCGCCGTCCCCGCGGCCCGGGATCTCGATAATCCCGTCGTGCAACGCGGGCGCGCGCTCTTCCACGAGACCGGGTGTACCGCCTGCCACCACCCGTCGTGGACTACCCGCCCCGACTACACGCCGCTCCCGGCGCTCTCCAACCAGAAGATCTTCCCGTATACCGATCTCCTCCGCCACGATCTCGAGATGCACGAGCCGGGACGCGCGCGGCTCTGCCGGACCACCCCCCTCTGGGGACGGGGGCTGATGCAAGTCACCTCCGGGTATGCCGACATGCTCCACGATCTCCGCGCCCGGGATTATCCCGAGGCAATCCTCTGGCACGGCGGCGAGGCCAAACCCTGCAAGGAGAAATTCCGTAAAATGTCAAGGGAAGACAGGGAGGCACTCGTCAAGTTTCTCCAGGCAATATAAATCGACGGGGAACGCGCCGGTGACAATCCCCTCCCGCGAAACAACATGAAAAATATCGACAAGAGGATCGCTTTCTGCACGCTCGCCTTCCTCCTGCCCCTCCTCGCCGCGACGACGGTCGCGGAGCAGCTGGCGGGACGGGAGCTCGTCGACGCGCGCGTGTACGGCAGCTGGTGGTTTGTCATTGCCTGGGCGGTATCCGGCGCGGCGGCGCTCGCGTACATGCTCCGCGTCTCGTTTTACCGTCGTCGCGTCCTCTTTCTCTTTCATGTCGCGTTACTTCTCGTCCTTGTCGGGGCGGGCGTCACGCGCGTTGCCGCCGAGCGCGGGAGCGTGCACCTCCGGCAGGGAGCGGTTGCCGGCGCGTACTTCCTCGAGGAGGGCGACGCGCGCGCGCTGCCGTTCACCATCAAGTTGCTCCTCTTCGATATCGAGTATAGCCCCGCCACCGGTAGCCCCGTCGATTACCACGCCTACCTGCAGCTCGATGGCCAGACGTGCCGCGCCGCCATGAACGCGCCTGTCGCCCGCGACGGTTATCGCCTTTATATCCACGATCACGATCTCGACGAGATGGGGGTCGCGCTCCTGGTTAACCGCGACCCGTGGGGGGGCGGCGTCACGCGCGTCGCGTATATTCTCCTTGGCCTTGCCATTTGCGCGCTCGCGTGCCGGCAACGGGTCATGCTTTACGCGCTCTTGCCGCTGGCCGTCGCCTGGACGTGTATCGCGCGGCTTGACGTGGAGACGCCTGTCTTGCGCACGCCTTTTCTTGCTGTCCACGTCTCGCTTTTTGTCGTTGCTTATCTTTTGCTCGCGGTTATTTTCTTTATCGCGCTTGTCGCGCTGGCGCGACCCGGTCTCCGCGAGCGTCTTCATCGTTTTTCGGCGCGACTGCTGCTGCCGGCGGTGCTGTTCATGGTGGCCGGGATATTTACCGGCGCTGCCTGGGCCGGTATTTCATGGGGACGTTACTGGGGATGGGACGCGAAGGAGACCTGGGCACTGGTCACGTTGCTTCTTTACGCGTTCCCGCTTCATTCTCGCGTCTTGCCTTTCTTCCGTTCCCCGTCGCGCTATCATCTTTATTGTGCTATCGTCTTCCTCGCCGTGCTGATGACTTCCATCGGCGTGACGTTCTTCCTCGGCGGCCTCCACGCTTATATTTGATCTATCGCCGGGAGCTCCCGGAACCGTCCCCCGGCTCGTGGGAGCCTTTCGGGAGCTCCCGGAACCGTCCCCCGGCTCGTGGGAGCCTTTCGGGAGTTCCCGGAACCGTCCCCCGGCTCGCGGGGGAGTTCCGGGGGCTCCCGTTACCTGGTGATCCCGTCGCGGTTTCCCTTTCGGCGGGTGAGGGAATAGACTTTCTTGGGCAGGAGAAAGATGAGGATTGTAGCGCCGACGGAGAGCAGGAAGACGGTGCTGACCGTGGCGATAAGATTCGAGAGGAGCTCCTGCTGGTACGTCGCGGCGAGCGCGGGTTCATCGAGATGTTGCATGAACATGACCAGCGCGAAGACGCTTTTGTAGGCGTACATTCCCGGTATCATCGGTAGCAACGCGGGGATGTAAAGGACGGTCATCGGGCACCGGGACGCGCTGCCAAACCATAACGAGAGCAGGCCAACGATGAACGATGCGAAGAAGGAAGCCGTCGCGATGTCCACGCCACAACGCGTCATGAGGAAGAAACGGGAGGCATGACCGACGGCAGAGAGGATGGCGATGTACTTGAAGGCGCGTGCCGGCGGGTGCGACGCGGCCCCGAAGCCCGTTCCGGCCACGGCTGCCAGCGCGCCATCCGCGAGAAGTTCGGCGAGGAGAGTCATAATAGCAGGCTGTTTTTAAAGAGTATCAGTGGGCAGGAGAGGCCGACGGTGATACAGATGATGACGAGGAAGGCGTGGGTGAGGCGCGAGAATCCGATGACGGCGTGCCCCTCGACGATGTCGATGACTCCGTTGATGAGCGGCACGCCGGGGATGAGGAAGAGGACGCTGGTGGCGAGGGCGATCTCGGCGGTGGCGTCGAAGGCGAGGGTGGACGCTGCGATGGTGGACGCGACGAAGGCGGCGATGGTGAAGATGATGAAATGGTTGATTCCCCGGCGTTGCATTTGCTGGCGCGTGAAGACGCCGGCGAGCGTGGCGATGAGGACGACGCCAACGGCGGCCCAGCTGCCCCCGAAGAGCTTGCAGAAAGAGGCGTTGGCCAGCCCGACGAGGAGTAGCACGAGGCGAGGGGAGAGGGTCGGGCGGGAGATGACCTGGTGGAATTTCTCGCGGAGGAGGTCTAGCGGCAAGCGGTCGTCGCGGGCCTCCCAGCTGAGCGCGCTCAGTTCGGAGTTGTAGGCGAAGTTGACGGGTAGCGCGGGGATGCCGATGACCTCGGTGTGGACGTTGGCGCTCTCCTGGTCGCGCGTGGTGAGGACGATGGTTTTCTGGAACGTGGACATCCGGATGGCAACGCCGAAGGATTCGCCGATGCGGCAGGAGTTGCGGATGACGCGGGAGGTGTGTACGCCCGACCCGAGTAGGCACGTGGCGTACTCGGCGATGAAGTGCGCGATTTCTTTTAGTTCTTCGTTTGTTTTCATGTAGTGTTTCTCGTGTTCGCGGGGAGTGTTAGACAATAAAAAACTCTTCCGGCTCGCGCGGGAACGGTGAACCGGAAGAGTGTAGCGTTAGAATCTCACGCCGATGGAGTAGCGGAACTCGTGGGAGCGGAGGGTGGTCTTGATCTTGTTCGAGGCGAGGATCTCCCCGTTGCCGGTCTTGTAGTTATAGAAATAGTCCGTGTCCGTCGCGCTCTTGTGTAGGTAGGCGACGTCGGAGTAGAAGCCTCCCCAGTTGAATCCCAGTCCGGCGGAGAGGGTTTGGAGGTGATTCTTTTCGTTCCAGTCTCCTTTCGCGTATGGCGATCCGTGGTAGGCGTATCCGGCCCTGAGGCTGAGGACGCTGTTGGCGCGGTATTCCGTCCCGAGGCGGATGTTGCTTGCTGCCCTCGCGTTGTACTTGAAGAAGTCCCTGATCTCGTCGTACTCCCCGTGGTATGTATCCGTGAGGTCGCTCGCGGGATGGTCGACTTCCTCGTAGTCCACGCTAATGATAAGGCGCTTGTCGAGGACGGCGGCGATGCTGGTGATGAAGCGCCACGGGGTTTTCAAGTCGTAGTCGTAGCTGGAGTAGTTGTTGTTGCTGAAGTTTTTGACGCCGTCGAAATCGCCACCGGGCAGCGGGGCGGTATTGAAGGAGGAGGAGAACGCGCTTTCGTTGTAGGCGGAGAGGGTGTAGTAGGTGGGCGTGTGGAGGGCCAGTCCGAGGCGTAGCCAGTGCACGGGCCGGAAGATGGCCCCTATCTTGAAGTTGACGCCGGAGCCGTTTGTCTCGAAGACGCCCACGCGGGAGAAGTTGTCGAGCGCGGAGGTGGTGCTGATGATCCGTTCCCGGTACTCGCCGCGGTACTTGTAGCGGATGATTTGTGTCCCGATGCTGCCGCCCACGTAGAACTTGTCGTTGATGTTGACGCCAACGGAGACGGCGTATTCTCCCTGGTAGCCTCTCTCGGTGATGGCTCTTTCTTGCCCGGACTGGTCGCCGTCCTTGAGTGGGGTGTAGTACTCGTTGGTGGAGTTTTCCTTGAGGTTGATCAGCACGACGTCGTACGCCAGGCTGGGGTCTCCCAGTTTGTCCAGCTCGTCTCTCGCGTGCCCGTTGGCCTGTTCGTATAACACGTCGACGAGGGAG
>JAITJA010000136.1 GCA_031279175.1 Odoribacteraceae bacterium | reverse complement strand
GGCAGCAGCGTGGAGTTCGACTGGTGCGGGGTCAGCGCGCTGAACACGATCCGCGAGCTGGGCTACCGCTCCGTCATGATTAACTATAACCCGGAGACGGTGAGCACGGATTACGATACCTGCGACCGGCTCTACTTCGACGAGCTGTCGTTCGAGCGCGTCATGGATATTGTCGAGCTGGAACAACCGCGCGGCGTGATCCTGTCGACCGGCGGCCAGATCCCGAATAACCTCGCCACGCGGCTGCACGGGCAGGGCGTGCCGGTGCTCGGTACATCGCCGCTCTCCATCGACCGGGCGGAGGACAGGCAGAAATTCTCCTCGATGTGCGACGCGCTCGGCATCGACCAGCCGCGGTGGAGCGATCTGTCGTCGCTCGATGACCTTTACGCGTTTGTCGACAAGGTGGGCTTCCCGGTATTGATCCGCCCGTCGTACGTGCTCTCCGGCGCGGCGATGAACGTGGTTTCGAACAAGGAAGAGTTGCGCTATTTCCTCGAGCTCGCGGCGGAGGTGTCCAAGGAGCACCCCGTGGTCGTCTCCGAGTTTATCGAGCAGGCCAAGGAGGTAGAGATCGACGCCGTCGCGCGGCAAGGGGAGTTGCTGGCGTATGCCATCAGCGAGCACGTGGAGTTCGCGGGAGTGCACTCCGGCGACGCGACAATCGTCTTCCCCGCGCAGAAACTCTACGTCGAGACGATCCGGCGCGTCAAGCGTATCGCTCGCGATATCGCCCGGGCGCTCGAGATCTCCGGCCCGTTCAATATACAGTTCCTGGCGAAGGACAACGATATTAAGGTGATCGAGTGTAACCTGCGCGCCTCTCGTAGTTTCCCCTTCGTTTCGAAGGTGCTCAAGTATAACTTGATCGACATGGCCACTCGCGTGATGCTCGACGAACGGGTCGAACCGCTGCACCGTTCTTTTTTCGATCTCGATTATGTTGGCGTCAAGGCCTCGCAATTCTCGTTCGCGCGCTTGCTGAAGGCCGATCCCGTGCTGGGCGTGGACATGGCCTCGACGGGCGAGGTCGGTTGTATCGGCGAGAATTATTACGAGGCGATCCTCAAGAGTATGCTCTCCGTCGGGCATCGCGTGCCGGAACGCGCGGTGCTTGTCTCCTCCGGGCCTGCCCGCTCGAAGGTCGAGCTGCTGAACTCTACCCGCATGTTGATCGAGAAGGGCTACAAGGTCTTCGCCACCGGGGGCACGTCGCGTTTCCTGGAGCAGAACGGGATCACCGTCGACACGCTCTACTGGCCGGACGAGGAACGCGAACCAAACGTGATGCAGTATCTCCGCGAGCGCCGCGTCGATCTCGTGATCAATATCCCCAAGGATCATACCCCGAGGGAACTGGATAACGGGTACAAGATACGACGCGCCGCCGTCGATTATAATATCCCGCTCATCACGAACGCCCGCCTCGCCAGCGCGTTTATATACGCTATCTGCAAGGTGGATCCCGCGGAAATCGCCATCAAGAGCTGGGACGAGTATTAATAGAAAGAAGACAGTATGACAAACGAAATAGAACATCCCGAGAACGATAGCCGGTACGTCGCGCTGACCGTGAACAAGGGCATCGAAAGGCCCGACCCCGTGAACCCGGACCTCGCCGACCGGCTGCGGTCGCTGAAACGCAAGAGCCTGTCTACCGATGATTTTCTCGCCGGTATCCTCGCCGGGGATATTAACGTGCTGAGCCAGGCGATCACGCTCGCGGAAAGTGCCAGGGCCGATCACCAGGAGCAGGCGCGGGTGCTGATTAATCGCTGCCTCCACGCTACCGGTCGCTCCGCGCGGGTCGGCGTCACCGGCGTGCCCGGGGCCGGCAAGAGCACGTTTATCGAGGCCCTCGGGAAGTCGCTCACCGCGAAGGGGCACAAGATCGCCGTCCTCGCGATCGATCCCAGTAGCGAGCGCTCGCGGGGGAGTATCCTCGGGGATAAAACGCGCATGGAGGAGCTGGCGCGCGACCCGAACGCGTATATCCGCCCCTCGCCTTCTGCCGGATCGCTCGGGGGCGTCGCCCGCAAGACCCGGGAGGCGATGCTCCTGTGCGAGGCCGCCGGCTTTGACGTGATCCTCGTCGAGACTGTCGGCGTGGGACAAAGCGAGATCGCCGTGCACTCGATGGTGGACTTCTTTCTCTTGTTGCAGATCGCCGGCGCTGGCGACGAGTTACAGGGGATTAAACGCGGGATCATGGAAATGGCTAACATGATCGTCGTGAACAAGGCCGACGGGGATAATGTCGAGCGGGCGGAACTGGCGCGGGTGCAGCTGAAGAACGCGCTCCATCTCTTCCCCCCTCACGAGTCGGGCGTCGAGCCTGTCGTCATTACCGCGTCCGCCAGCGAGAAAAGAGGCATCGAGCAGGCCTGGGAGCAGGTGATGCTGCACCGCGAGGCTACCCGCGCGAACGGCTTCCTCGAAAGACACCGGGGAGAACAAGCGCTCTACTGGATGCACGAGACCATCAACGAGCAATTGAAAGAGCACTTCTACAGGGGACAAAAAGAGAAGATTATCGCCGCTGAAGAACGCGTGTCGCGCGACGAGATCAGCTCGTTCGCCGCCGCCTTCCAGCTGCTCGACGGCTATTTCCGCGATCGCTGACGTTACTCGATCACCGATCGCTACTCGATCGTGACCGCGTCCCCCTGTATCGTGTACGTGAAGTTATCCCCGGCGACCTGCAAGACGCGGAGCGCGTCCTCGAGGCTCTCCCCCTCGCCGTGGGAGAAGGTGTATAGATCATCGTTTAATTCCGGCCGCTTGTTCTCTATCGACACGCCGTGGCGACTGGCAAGCATGGAGAGGATCTCCCCGAATCGCGAGGTCGACAACCCGGCGCGGGGGGGAAGACACCACGACGGCCGTTTTACTGTCGTGTCGACGGCAACCACCCGCCGCTCTCCCGACGAAAGGTCTAACAGAAGCTCCTCGCCGGCACGCGTCACGCGGCTCCACTCCCGCCCCTCGATCTTTACTCGCCCCTCGTATACCGTCACTTTTAGCCGCTTGCTGCCGGGGATGGCTTCCACGTTGAATGTCGTGCCGAGCACCGTCACCACGATCTCGCCCGCCGTTACCACGAAGGGCTTCTCTCCCTTGACCACCTCGAACAGCGCCTCGCCGTCGAGCGTCACCGCGCGCGCCTCGTCGTAGGCAAGCGCGCACCGCGCGTTCAATATCACGTTCGTCCCGTCGGGAAGGAGCACCTGCCGCGTCGAGTCGCCGCTCGTCTCGACTATCGCGCTCGTTCCCGTTTCCGTTCCAACGTGTCGCGTGTTCAGCAACCACGCCGCCCCTCCTATCGCGAGCAACGGCAAGAGTATCGCGGCCGCGACCCGCGTCTTTCCCCGCGTCCTTCTCCTCATCGTCTCCCCGGGGAACAAGCGCGCCCGCGTCTCCTCCAGTGACTTCCTGGCGCGGCGTCCCGGTTTCTCGTATCGCACGTCGCGACGCCATGCCTCTTCCAGTGCCGCGTCCTTCCCGGCGCGATTTTCGTCATCGAGCAATAGCCACTCGCGTATCCTCGTGGCCAGCTCCTCGGGCAATTTCCCCTCGAGGTACGCGTCGACGATCTTCTTCGTTCCCGGGCGATCCCCCGGCGCCTTATCTTGTCTGTTCTTCATGTTTCTATCCTCCTCGCGGGAGCTTGTTTGTTATATGTTTCGCCCGGGCTTACCGGGCCGGTTTTTCTTTAAAACATCCAGGTGCAACGATTCCCCGGCCGCCAACGGCGTGAAAAATCCCTCGCCTGCTGTCATCGTTCACTCGAGCATCTTCTTGATTTCCTTCTTTGCCGTGGCGAGGTGACTCTCGACGGTGTGCTTGCTGACGTGGAGACGCTCGGCGATAGCCCCGGGGTTTAACCCCTCCTCGTGGTTCATCAGGAAGATCTTCTTTCGTTGCCGCGGCATCCGGCTGACCGCGATCTCTACCAGCAGGGCGGTCTCGCTGGCGATCATGGCCTCGTCGGAGGGCCCGACGCTCTCGTTGTTATTGTGGAGGCTATACTCGAGATACTTCCCCCGCACCTTCTGGTGTTCAATGAAATTTATCGCGGCGTTACGGGCAATCGTGAAGAGGTATCCCTTGAAGGAGCGCGCGGGATCTACCTGCGCCCGTCTCTCCCACAATTGCACGAATATTTCCTGGGTGATCTCCCGCGCGGCCTCCCCGGAGCGCGTTAGTTGTTCGATAAAGCGGTGCACGCTGTCCGCGTAGTGGAGATAGATCTCCTCGTACGCCGCGTGACTCCCGTCCCTCAGCAACACCAGCATCTCCGGCGAGATATCGTTCTCTATAAGAATATTTGTTTTGGTACAGCCCTTCATCAACGTTACGGCGGCTATATCCGCCTCTCCGGCCGCGAAGTTACAAATTACAACATAGAAAAAAAGCATGACCGCGCCGCGCGCTCACCCGTCCCGCTCCCGCGGGGCATGATCCCGGTAACGAGTCATTTGCCGTACGCCCGCGAGCAGGAAGGTTGATTTCCCGAGAGAACAATTGAACGCGACCGCGGCTGGCGGGGCACTTTCATCACGCGCGTGTAATAAAGTCGCGTCTACCCCGCGGGGGGTAAACGCGATTTTATTTTGCCGGGACATTTAGCGGGATCGCGCCGGCGGGGAACGGCGGGGAACGGCGGGGAACGGCGGCGGGGGGGATAGCCATCTCTCCCCCCACTCGCCATGCCGGTTACTCCCGGACGACGCGGTTGACGCGGGCGACGATCCTGGAAGCGATCTTCTTGTAATACTTGTCGAGGCGCGGCGCGGGGAGAAGGTCTGGCGTGTCGAAACAAACATACCCCTCGTAGCGTTTCGTCTTCTGGCGGTCGTACACCTCGTAATTCACGATATGATAGAGATAGGGGAAAGGCTCCGTCTCCTGCTTCATGTAATACTGGCTGACGAGAAGCAAGAAATCGGCTTCAAACGCGTCGAGCAGACGCGTCAGCGAGTCCCGCGGCACGCGCGAAAGATCGCGGTGCACCCCCTCCTCCTCCCCCTCGTAGCGCGTGCCGGCGGGTAAAGCGCGCGTGCAAATCCTGTCATCGCGAATAAAGCGCGCGGGGCCGCTGGATTCCGCCGGTAAACGGGAGACAATCGCCCGGTTAAAATAGTCGGCCAGGCTATCCACCGGCACGGAGATCTTCTCGGCTATCAACTGATCGGGATAGTAATTCGACGAGACATGCTCCCGTTCCAGGCCGATCACCAGGACGTTCACGCGGGCCGCGCCCTCCTGTCGTTCGATCGCCGTCGTCGGCGCGGAAAGCAACATGACGGCGGTAAAAAATACAATGTACTTCATCATTTACTCGCGTTAAAGTTATCGTTTCAAGTGCAGCGCGCGCGCGATCCGTTCGAACAGATCGCTATTCTGCAAGAACCCCGTGAACGCGCGCGCGCCGGGGCCGTAGGCGAGGAGTGGCACGGGCGCGCCGGTATGGTCGACCGTCGCGAAGTCGCCGAGGATATACCCCGAGGCGTAGTTACCGTCCAGCGGGACGAGGCCGCCGGTCTCGTGATCCGAGGTGACAATGACGAGCGTGTGCCCGTCGGCGTCGGCGAACTCCAGTGCCTTGCCCACGACGCGGTCAAAGCTCAGGTACTCGTCGACGCAAACGGGGAGATCGTTGGCATGACCGCCAGCGTCGATACGCGCCCCCTCGACCATCAGGAAAAACCCGCGGCGAGAGGTGGAAAGACGACGGACGGCAGCGTCAAAAGCCTGCTCGATCACGCGGCGGTCGCTCGAGTCGCGATCGAGACAGATGACGCGCTCGCCGGCGGGTATCTCGTCCAGCTCCCCCGCGTCCCTGACGACGCGAAAACCGGCCCGGGACGCCAGCGAGGCGCCGTCGCGGGAGAAGGCCCGCGGCTCGCCACCGACGGCCAGCGCGAGCGATGAACGGGCGAGGTCGGCGGCGATACTATCACTCTCGTTCCGCTCCCTCACGTGCGCGTAGAAGGCGGCGGGAGTGGCCCCGGCGAGGTTATCGTTCGTGACGACGCCCGTGGCGAACCCCTTTCCGGCAAGCCACTCCGCGATAGAAGTCAGCCGCTGCCCGTCGGGATCGACGCCGATATACCTGTTTCGGGTCTTGCTGCCCGTGGCGATGGCCGTTCCGGCGGCCGCGGAATCCGTGTTATAATCATCGAACGGCGCGGTCTGCAACAGGCCGGTATGCTTGAACATCATCGCGTGCAGGCGGCCGCCGTTGGCCGTGGCCGCCGCCCAGAGGTGGTGCAGCCCGGCGCCGTCGGAGACGAGCAGGATCACGTTCCGCGGCGCCTTGTCGCTCCCGTCCACGCGGTAGTCCGGCACGCGCGGGACATACATCCCGGTGGAGCGATACGAGTAGCGCTCGCGATCGCGCAAGAAATCGGCCAGCGCCCCCGGCCGGTCGGTATTGATGTAATCGACGCCGATCTTGATAAATGCCTGCCAGAGCGTCTTCGTGTCGGCGTTCCCCCAGAAGCGCACCTTCTTTCCCTCCCGGTGCAGCGAGTCGACCAGTGCCTTGATCGCCCGCAGTTCCGGTTCGGGAATCCTCCCGAGGCCATTCCAGGAAGAGAAGCGCGCGAGCGGCAAGCTATACATGGCCACGCGGCGGGCCTGTGCCGGGGTATAGACCGCCCGCGGGTTACCGTCGAAGAGGAACAGCGCGTCATAGTCGTCGAAGTGTGCTGGCGCCGGGGCATTCCCCGTGATGACGACCCGCGCGGCCCGCGGGTTCACGGCCGGGTCGAAGCAATGGCGCAGCGGGATCAACAGCCGCTCGAGGGCGCGCATGGCCGGTTCGCACTCGCTCTTGATGTCGACGAGCAGTTGCAGCCTCCCGTTGCCGGTGTACGGGCTACCGCCGTGGCGCTCGATCTTCTCGACGAGAGGCCGGATATAAAGGCGCTCGAGGGTGCGCTCGCGGTCAAGCTCTGCCGGGACGTGCGCGACCAGCAGTTCTCCGTCGACAAGGAACACGTCCACCTCGATGGAGGCGACGCGACGCCCGTAAGCGGTGTAGAAGGGGAGGGGGTTATTGTAATCGTTATGCGCGTGAACGTTCTCGTTCGCGCTATACGCGCGCTCTTGGCCCGCCGCGCGGAAGGCGGCGAGCGTGAAGAGCACGGAAAGTATGAAGATAGATTGTTTCATGGCTGTAATCATTAAGGTTGAAACCAGACTTTCACGTTGTGGTCGGGCATTTTTCCTCCCATCTTCTCGTTGACCCACTCGATGAGGCTGGGGTTATTCTGCTCGTTGTCGGAATAGGTGTAGCGCACCGGTACAGGCGAGAGGACGGAGGGGCCCGGCGCGATCACCGGTATCCCGACGCGTCTCCACGACGACCATCCCTCGAAGCCGTTGAGAAAAGCGTCTATCCATGCCTGCTCTGCTACTCGCGTCAGCGCGTTGGCGGGATCGTACGCCGTGGCGGGATTGGCGAAATAGGCTTCCTTCATCTCCGCGGTGATCCCCGGCGCGTCGCCCGTCACGGGCCACTTGTCGAAAGAGGCAGTGATGGCGGCGCGATACGCGGCGGCGGCGTCACCCGCGATCATTCCCCGCGCGATGGCCTCCGTCTTGATCAGCAACAGCTCCGCGTAGGTCATGAGAAAGGCGCGGTTCTCCACGCGGATACGTTTGCCGATGACGGAATAATCCCCGTTCCCCGTTCCCTCGCTCGCGTAGAGCGCCTCTTGCTCGGCGGCGCTCAACCCGGCGGGTTGCCCCCGGTACTCGAGCGGGGCGGTGGGGTCGGCGCGACGCGCGTTATAGGAGTTACGCGTGGGCGCGGCGTAGACAACCAGTCGCGGGTCGTTATCGCGCGCGAGCATGTCGACCATCACCTTGCTTACCCGCCCGTTGTCCGCGAAATCCACGCCACTGCCGTCGGCGGGCGGCGTCTTGATAAACCACTTGTAGTCGTCCGTCTGGTTATTATACACCAGCACGGCCTGGTCGTCGACGCTCTCGAAGACGGGATAGGCGACGGGATCGTTGAATATCGCCGCCACCGCCGTCGCCACGTTGATCTTCGCGGATTGTCGCGTGAGCACGCGCAGCTTGAGGGAATTCGCGAAGCGTCTCCATGCTGCCGGGTCGCCATTGTAGAGGATATCCCTGCTGATGACCTCCCCCGCGGGCAGCGCGGCGAAGAGTTGATTGGCGCGTTCGAGATCCTCGAGTATCCGCTCGTAGACCTCCTGTTGTGCCTGGTAGCGGGGGAACTCCAGCCCGTCGACGTTCCCCATCCCCGCCTCGTCGTAGGCGATATCCCCGAAGGCGTCCGCGACCAGCGCGAGGATATAGGCCTTGCAGACGTGGCCGACCGCCTCGTAACGCGGTTGCCCGGTAGCGCTGGCGATCTCCTTCAGCTGGTTCACGTCCTTGATGAGGCGCGTGGCGGCGTTCCACTCCTCGCGGTACGACGCGCCGGTGAGGTTATAGCGGCCGTCGCCCTCGCTCGTCCCGCCGACCCACGCGAGGTGCTGGACGTACTGCCCGGCGCGCCCCCCGCTCTCCGTCATCGTGGCGACAGCACCACTGATGATCGGCGGTAAAAGCATCTCCGGGGGCACGCTTGCCGGGTTGTTGGGATTGATATTGATCTCCTCGAAATCCGCGCAAGAGGCCATTAATGTAGCGACGAGCGCGGTAATGATGTACTTGTTTCTCATGACAGGTGTATTTAGAAGTTGAGATTTAATGACAGCGTGAAGGAGCGCAACGACGGCAAGGACATGGCCTCCACGCCCTGGAATTGCCCGTCGTACGCGGAGACCTCCGGGTCGATGTTTGGCACGTCAGACCACAACAGGAGGTTGCGCCCGACGAGCGATAACGACGCGCTCGCGATGGAATATCTCGAGAGGAACGACGACGGCAGCCGGTACGAGACGCGCGCCTCCCGGAGCTTGACGTGCGAGGCGTCGAACGTGCCGATCATGTCATTGTCGTAATACGCGCGCCAGTAGTTGCGGACGGTGACGGGAACGACATTCTCGGCGCCTGTATCCGTGTCGATACCCGCGCCGATCATGTTCCCGGCGCCCTCCGCGTCCCGTCCCACCAGCGACTCCTCGAGGCTCCCGGCGCCGATACCATTAATAAAGGTGCGCGAGTGGACGACGCCACCGCGTTGGATGCTGACGAGGGCAGACAGCGAGAGGGCCTTGTAACGAAACTCGTTGTCGATGCTCCCCGTCCAGTCGGGATTGACGTTACCGAGATATCCCCAGTCGCCGTTTTCCTCCTGCGGCAAGCCATTCTTGTGCGCGAGCTTGCCATCCTTGTAGATCAGGTAGTCGCCGTAGAGCGAGCCGAACGAGCCATCGCCCTTCGTGTTCTCCGTGCGCAGCTCGAGCGACGCCCAGCGTTCCAGCTGCCGGATGCGCGACACGCCGCGATCCTCCGCGAGATGCACCACCCGGTTGCGGTTGGCCGCCATGTTAAATGTCAAGCGCCAGGAAAAATCCCGGGTACGCGCTGGCGTCACGCCGAGCATCACCTCCACGCCGCGGTTCGTGATCTTGCCCGCGTTCATGAGCTTCGTGTCGTAGCCGGCGGAAGGATTCAGGGTAACGGGGATAATCAAGTCCGTGGTAATGCTCCTGTACATCGTCGCGTCCAGCGCCACGCGATCCCTGAAAAGCCTCGAGTCCGCGCCAAACTCGTACGAGAGGACATTCTCCGGGCGTATACTGGCGTTGGGATAATTATTATTGTGCACGGCCACGGTCTCCCCGGCCCATCCCTGCGAGATCTGGAAATTAGTTGCCGTCTGGTAAGGCTCGAGGTCGCGACGCACGGACGCGACGCTGGCCCGCGCCTTGACGAAATGCTCGCGGCTATCGACGCGCAACAGTTCCGTGACCACGACACTCAGCGACGCCGACGGGTAGAAATAAGCGCGGTGCGCGCGCGGCAACGCGCTCGACCAGTCCTCGCGGCCGGTAAGATCGAGGAACAACGCGTTGCGATACCCCAGGCGCGCGGTGCCGTAGAGAGAATTCACGCGCTTCTCCTGCTTGTAATTTCCCGCTATGATGGCCGTCGCGTTATTCGTCAAGTTATAAGTACCGGGGATAGCGAGGCGCTCGGCGATAGCCCCGAGTCGGCCGCTCTGTTGTCGCGCCAGGTTACCGCCGACGGACGCGCTCAACGTGAAATCGAGGCTCAGCGGACGGTCATACGCGAGGAGAAAATCGTGATTACTCTCCAGGAACGTCACGTCATCCTCCTGGTAATACCCGTTCACGTGCTGCGACGAGGAGACGGCATGGCGCATCGTCCGCTTGTCGACATAAAAATCGCGGCCGGAACGGAGCGTCAAGTGCAAGTTCGGGAGAATATCATACTCGAGGCGCGCGTGCCCGAAGACGCGTTCGCGCCTGTTCGCGTTAAGATTCTCGTGGGCCACGAAGTACGGGTTATTCCACCGCGTTCCGGTAGCGCTCCATACCGGACTATTCTGCATCACCTCTCCCGATCCCGGTTTCCAGTACTCGCGGAGCTTCTTCACGTCCACGTTACGCGGCATGTAAAGAAACACCCGCATGATCGCGTCCTCGTTCTTGGCCCCGTGGCTGGCGCGATTATCACTCCGCGACTGCACGTGATTCATGTTCACGGTCAATTTCAGTCCCGGCGCGAGCGCGTAGCCGGCATTCAACCCGATAGAATGACGCGACAAGTCGGTATTCGGAACGATACCCGACCGCGTCAAGTAAGTATACGAGGCGCGAAAATCATGCTTGCCATTGCTACCGGCCACGGAAACATTCGTCGCGCTCCCGCGCCCGACCTCGAGAAAATCCTCGAGCTGACCGGGATATGCCACGAAAGGCGTCGCCGCCCGCGCGCCGGTGACGGGATCAACGGGAGAATCCCACTGGGCCAAAAGACGACCGTCCATTGGCGGCCCCCAGTTCTCCATGATATTATCGTTCACGCCACCGCCCGCGCCATCCGCGTAGGCGTATTTCCCGTCGCGCCCCTGGCCGTACTTGTACTGGTAACGGGGCAACACGAGCGGCGTCTCCAGCGAGAACGACGTGGAAAACGAAACGCCAATCCCGCGCGTCCCCTTACCCGACCGGGTAGTCACGAGTACAACGCCGTTTGC
>JAITJA010000067.1 GCA_031279175.1 Odoribacteraceae bacterium | reverse complement strand
GAAACCTTGTTGCACGCGCGCGAGAGACTTTCCCCCGGGGGGAAACCTTGTTGCACGCGTGCAGGAGACTTTCCCCCGGGGGGAAAGTCAGCCGACGGCCGTCGGGACGGCTATCCCCGGCGGGGAGGGGTTGTCGCCTCCCGTTTACATTTAACCGAATCGTATCTTTTGTCAGATGTTCTCTCGCGTTGTCGCGTTACCTTTACCGGCGCGATCGAATCCTGCTGGCGCGCCGAGGCCCGCGAGCGATCGCGATAAGAATTAAAACCTCTATACCATGAAAAAACGAAATTACATGTTGTTGTTGCTGCTCTCGTGCGCGAGCATGGCCACGGGACAGGGCGTCTTGAACCTGAATAACGGGAAATTAAAGATTGTACAGTTCACGGACATCCATTACGTGGTCGGCAACCCGGAGTCGCGGCGGGCCATCGAGCTGATCGAGGAAGTCCTCGCCGCCGAGAAGCCCGACCTGGTGGCGCTCACGGGCGATATCGTGTTCTCGAGGCCCTGTCTCGAGGGATGGGACGCGGTCCTGAACGCGATAGAGAAGTTCAAGATACCCTGGGCTGCCGTCTTTGGGAATCATGACGACGAGTTTGACAAGAGCCGGGACGAGACGATGGCCTATATCTCCGGGCGGGAATATTCCATGACCTCCGCCGGTCCCGCCGGCATGAAAGGAACGGGGAACTATATCATCGAGGTATCCGACGGGACGGCCCCGCGTTTCCTGTTGTATTTCATGGATTCGAACGCGTATAGCACCCTCGATGGGATCGAAGGCTACGGGTGGTTCGGGAGCGACCAGGTGGCCTGGTACAGGGAACGCTCCGCCTGGTATGCCGCCCGCGAAGGCGCGCCCGTGCCCGCCCTGGCCTTTTTTCATATCCCCCTGAACGAGTACGCCATGATGACCGCGGAAAGGAAAAAGATCGTCGGCCTGAAGAACGAACCGGAATGCCCGGGCGCGATCAATTCGGGGATGTTCCTGGCCATGAAAGAGCGCGGCGACGTGATGGCCACGTTTGTCGGGCACGACCACGATAACGATTATATCGGTAATTACCTCGGTATATTCCTGGCATACGGGCGTTTCTCGGGAGGCAAGACCGTTTACTCGCACGTGAGCCACGGGGCAAGGGTGATCGAGCTGACGGCCGGCGAGAAAGGGTTTAAAACCTGGATACGCCTGAGAGACGACCAGGTCATTAACGCGGTCAATAGTCTTGATTTTAACGAGTAGATGGCCGGTAGCCACCGGGAAAGGATCCCGTTCGCGGGGGGACGGGAGGCGCGTTACCGCGCGAGTTGCAAGAGCGTGATCTCGGGGCGTTGCCCGATTCGCCCGGGGACGCCCAGGTAGCCCGCGCCGCGCGAGACGTGTAATTGTTTGCCGTCGCGGGCGTACAGGCCGTTGTACTCGGGGAAAAAATACCGCGCGGGCGTCCAGTGGTACTTCCCGAATTGCAAGCCTACCTGCATGGCGTGGGTGTGACCGGATAAGGTCAGGGCGACGGGGTGGTGAATGACCTGCTCGCGCCAGTGTGCCGGGTCGTGGGACAGGAGAATGACCACGTGTCCGGCACTTCCTCGCAGCGCCCGCTCCAGGTTGCCGTAACTGGGGAGGGGCGCCGGCCGCCAGTTCTGCACGCCGCATAAATACAAGGTGTCGCCACCGCTCGCGAGCGGGAAGCTCTCGTCGTTCAACATTCGAAAACCACATGCCGCCATGTTCCGGAGGAACGCGCGCGCGTTTTCCTCCTTCTCGCGCGGGGAGCGCCACCGCGTGTAGTCGCCGTGATCGTGATTGCCGGTGACGGCGAACTTCCCGAGCCTGGCGGTGATTGCCCGTAGCTCGTCGGTCCATGGGAGGATCTCCGACGCGAAATTATTTACCACGTCGCCGGTAAGCACGACCACGTCCGGTCGCTCCGCGTTTACCCGCTCGACCATCCGCCGGACGCCGGGGTAATCGCTCCCGTGGCTGCCCAGGTGCAGGTCGGACAATTGCGCGACGCGTAGCCCGTCGAACGCGGGAGGCAGGCCGGGGATCGTCACGCGTACCCTTGTCACCTCGTAGCGGTAACGTCCCGCGGTCACGCCGTCGAGGATCGCGAGGAAGGCGACGAGGGCGATGGTCGCGGCCGCGCGGGCGATCCACTTTCCCCGTTTTAGCAGGAAGAGGAGGCGCGCGAGGAGGTAGACGCCGCGGGGTATGTAATAAAGTAGCAGGATCGCGATGAACCGCCCGGCCCAGGGGTAGGCCCCGGGGCCCCGTAGCCGGGGCATGGCCAGGTGGTAGCACGCGATTCCCGACAGGAAGAGGATGGAGAGCGACCAGTAGAGGTATTTTGTCCATTTCCAGGGGGAACGGGCGAGCGCGTACCGGTAAAACAGGAAGTCGACGAGCAGTACAAGTAGCAAGCCGGGCAAGAAGATGACGGGTATCGTTTTCACGGGTTCACGGTTGGAATGATAATTCGCCGAAACACGCGGGGAGGTGGAAATCGGGCGCGTCGGCGATGACGGGATTCCACGAGAGGAAGTGCGGGACGGGGAGCTTGTCGCCACACTTGTAGAAGTTGGCCCTCACCGCGTCGCCCGGTCGCGGGGAAAAGCGGTGGCGGTAGAGCGCGGTGAAAGGGATGACGAGGGAGAGCGACCAGCAGTAGAGCGCCTTCCCGTCGCGTCGCGTTGCCGTCGCGAGGACTTCCCGCGCGATGGAGTCAAGCACCTCGCGCGGGGCATGTTCCCTGTCGTGGCGGTCGCGCCCGTGTCCGAGCAGCAGCGTGCCGGTGGCGTTGCACTCGAAATTGTAGTAGCTGCCGCCCGCCTCCGGCTGGATGAAGAATTCGACGCAGGAGTCTTCCCAGACGCGGCCGTTGTCCTGCTGTTCCCGCGCGCGGAAATGCTCTTCCCGCGCGTCGAAGGCGACGAAAAGGTGGTTGCTGTCGTGACCGACCCGGAAGCGCGCGACGGGAACGGCGGGGAAACGATCCGGCCAGTTGACCTCGGCGATCGGGACGGGCGGGGCGAGGCGCCGGAGTTGCTCGATGGGGCGTTCCTCGCGGAGGCGATAGCTCTCGACGTGTTTCATCTTTCTCTCCACGCGATTATTTCAGGATAAATTCGCCCGCGCCGATCTGTTGCCCGTCGCTGAAGAGGTCGGCGGAGTATTTTCCTTGCGCGAGACTCCCGTCGTTGGGCCAGTAGATGGAGACGTCCAGGCGTTCACCCTCGTAGATGACCTCCCGGCGGGCGGTGTACTCCAGCTCGACGTTCTGGAACTTGAAGCGCGCTTGTTCGTTGTCGGTAATTACTTTCCCGTCCGGGCGCGTCACGCGCAAGTAGATGTATCGCGCGCCTCTTTTGGCGGTGATGTTCCCGGTGATTCGGAATTCGGCCTTGAGTTGCGCGCATTTGCGCGCGGTGGTTTCCTTCTCCCGCCGGTTGATGGGGTAGAGGGCGAACTGTTCCACGGAAAGCGTGGCCGCTCGTTCGAGCGTTTCCTCCATGCGCGTGGTTTTTTCCTCGAGGGACTTGTTTCGCTCCCTTACCCAGTCCATTTGTTTTTTTACCTCCCGGTTCTCGGCCAGTAGTTTTTTATTTGCCTGGTCGAGGGAGTCGATTTGCACGACGTACCCACGCATGATCGTCTTTAGGGTATTCACCTCCTTCTTGTATTGCGAGATTTCAGTGTACGAGTTGGCCCGGAACCGCTTCATCTGGTCCATCAGGCTGGTGATTTTCTTTTGCTCGAACGACAACTTCGCGTTCAGCGAGTCGTTATTTGTTTTCAAGCCGTCGTAGCTGCTGCTAAGATCCATGAGTTCCTGTTGCAAGGTTTCCTTCTCGTCGCTAATGATCTGCATGTTTGCCCTGTTTTCGCGTCGCGCGATCAGGAAAAAGACCAGCACGACGACGAGCAACGCGGCCAACGCGATCACCATGATTTTTAATTGCTTCACCAGGGGATTCTCCCGGTTGTCTTCCTTTAAATACTCCTCCATGACTGTTTGTTTTAAATGGACTTCAAATGTACGGGGCCGGCCGGAGAAATACAAGTCGGCCCGGGAAGAGCCGCCCGGGACAAGACGCCCCGGGCGATCCCCGTTATGTTGACTCGTGGTCGCGGTTTAATACCTTGCCTCTACCGCTTTCCAGTCGACGATTCGCCACAACTCCTTCAGGTGGTCGGCGCGCCGGTTCTGGAAATCGAGATAATAGGCATGTTCCCAGACGTCGAAGCCCAGGAGCGGTTTCAGCCCGCTGGTCGCGGGATTCCCTGCATTCGGCTCCTTGACGATGGAGAGCGCCCCCCGGCTATCGCTTGCCAACCAGACCCATCCCGATCCGAATAGCGCGACGCCTGCCGCCTCGAACGTCCCCTGGAAACTCTCGAACGACCCGAACGACGCGTCGATCGCGGCCGCCAGCTTCCCGGATGGCTTCCCCCCACCGTTCGGCGAGAACTGCGTGAAATAGAGGTTGTGATTTAATACTTGCCCCGCGTTATTGAAGAGCGCGCCCTCCGATTCCTTCACGATGACCTCCAGCGCGGCGTTTTCGAACTTCGTCCCGGGGATCATGTTGTTCAAGTTGTTGACGTACGTCTGGAGATGTTTCCCGTGATGACACTCCACGGTTTGTTTCCCGATTACCGGCGACAGCGCGTCTGTCGCGTACGGCAGCTTGATTAATTCAATTTTCATGGTGTTTTTATTTGTTATTAGAAAAATACGCGAACGATCAAATCACCGGTAACGCGTGCTCTTTGTCGTTCGCGATAGCAAATGTAGTAAGAATTTCGCTGCCGTCGTCCAGTACCCCGCGTCGGGACGCGTTGATTTTGTATTATCGGGTGAAAAGAATACTTTTGCCCGTGGTAGAAAAAACAGCGAGAAATGAAACAGGCAAAGACACTAAAATTAGAGGAGCTGATGGGCCTCTACTTGAAACAAACGGGGCTTGACCGGAAGTTCAAGGAGATGGAAGCGTGTCTCGCGTGGCCTGAAGTCGTGGGACGGGTCATCGCCGCCTACACGGACGAGGTGAAGTTGATCGACGGGAAGTTGTTCGTCCGTTTTACCTCCCCGGTGGTAAAAAACGAGATGTCAATGCTCAAAGAAGGGGTGCTGAAGGCATTGAATGACCAAATCGGCGAACAAGTAGTCAAGGACATCATCTACCGGTAATGGTGAATAATTTTAAACGACAATATTGATGAGATTAATTACTTCCAAGGACTTTATCAAGGTATTACAAGGGTATAATCGCGCGGGAGATAGCCTGCTGGCTAAATTCATGGTGCACGTTTTGCGGCTGAACAAGTTGAACAAGCTTCGCGAGGGAATCCCGCAAGACTCGCCCCGCCTCTTCCTGGATAGCTTGATACAGGCCCTTGGGGTGACGATCGAGGCAACCGAGGAGGATCTGCAACGCGTGCCCGCGAGCGGCCCTTTTATCACGATCTCCAATCACCCGTTCGGGGGGTTGGACGGCATCATCCTTGCCAAGTTACTCTCTCCTGTTCGTCCCGGCTACAAGGTATTAGTCGATAGCCTGCTCAGGCAGCTCGACCCGGTGCAGGAGTATTTCCTGGGAATGCCCTCGCCGGACGACCATGACGCGCGCGGGTTCGGGCTGAGAGAGGCGGCGCGGCACTTGTCCGGGGGTAACCCGCTGGGCGTCTTCCCCGCGGCGGACGTCTCCTCGTACCAGGCCGACCTGAACCAGGTGGAGGACGGGGAGTGGGACGCGGCAACGTTGCGATTAATCAAGGCGGCGAGAGTACCGGTAGTGCCAGTCTATTTCAAGGGCTCCAATAGCTTGTTGTTTTACCTGCTGGGGCTGATACATCCCGTGTTGCGGGGGATCAAGCTCCCCTCCGAGCTGTTGAACCGGAAGAACAGGGTGGTGAAAACGCGCATCGGCAACCCGATCACCGTGGATACCCAGGACGGGTTTCACGATATGGTACAGTACGGGAAGTTCCTGCGCGCGAAGACCTACCTGCTGGGGTCATCGCTGGAAGTAAAGAAGTTTTTCCTCAAGTCGCAGCGGGCGATGGCGCGGGTAGAGCCTGTCGCACCGGAGAGCGACAAGGAGACGCTGAAAAAGGAGGTCGAGTCGATCGCTGCCGACTACACCCTCTTCTCGATGAAGAACTACGCGGTCTACTGCTCCCCGTCGGTAAAAATCCCGAATATCCTGAACGAAATCGGGCGGCTGAGGGAAATCACCTTTCGGGCGGTGGGCGAGGGGACGAACAGGAGCATCGATCTCGACGAGTACGACCTTTATTACTATCACCTCTTCATCTGGGACAACGAGGAGGAACAGATCGTCGGGGCGTATCGCCTCGGGAAGGGCAAGGAGATCATCGACCGTTACGGCATGAAGGGCTTTTACATTCACTCGCTCTTCAAGATGCGGAAGGAAATGCTGCCGGTGCTTTACGAGGCGATCGAGCTGGGACGCTCCTTCATCCGCGAATCTTACCAGCGCAAGCCGTTGCCGTTATTCGTGTTATGGAAGGGCATCCTTTATTTCCTGTTAAAGCATCCCGAGTACCGTTACTTGATTGGCCCGGTGACGATCAGCGGTCGTTACACGGAGGTCTCCAAGGAGTTAATCATGCGATTCATCATGGCCAACTATTACGATCACGCGTTGGCGCGTCACGTGTTTCCCCGTTCGAAATACCAGGTCGAGTCGAACGACCCCAAGGTGCAGGTAATGCTCGACGTGGCCCGCGAGGACATCGCGATCCTGGACAAGATGATCGGGGATATCGAGCCGACCAGCGACAAGTTGCCCGTGCTCTTGAAAAAATACATCTCGCTCAACGCGAAAATCATCGGCTTTAACATCGACCCGAAGTTCAACATGTGCCTGGATGGTCTACTGATCCTCGACATCTTCGACGTCCCGATGCGGACGATCGAGTCGCTCTCGAAAGAAATTAATGACGACCGGATTCTCGGCCGTTTCTCCACGGAAAACATTGAAGTGTAAGGCTCATGGACGACGTTATCTGTCTATTCAAGGGAATGTTGGTCGGGTTAATGGTCTCCGTACCGTTAGGCCCGATGGGCGTACTGATCATCCAGCGGACGTTACACAAGGGCGCCTTGTCGGGCTTCTGCGCGGGGATGGGGGCGGCCTCGGCGGACTGCTTTTACGCGATGGTGGCGGCCTTCGGGCTAAGCTTCGTCTCCAACACGGCGCGGGCACACGAGCTACTCCTCCAGGTAGTTGGCGGAATGTTCCTCCTCGGCATGGGCCTCAAAGTCTACTTCGACAACCCCATCAAGCAAATCAAGCAACGCGGGAACGGGCGAGTCAGCAAGCGCGGTTTGCTGGGCGATTACCTCTCGCTCTTCTTCCTCACCATCTCGAATCCCATTGCCATTGCCATCTTCATGGCCGTCTTTGCCAGCATGGCCGTCTTCGGCGACGCGCCCACCTTCGCCGGGGAAATGTTAGTCGTCATGGGAGTACTCGTGGGTGGCGGCTTGTGGTGGTACACCCTCGCCGTGCTGGTAAACATCTTCCGCAAGCGATTTCGCTTGAGGGTATTAGTCACCGTCAACAAGGTCACGGGCATGATCATTGCCATCCTTGGCGCGATCGTGATCCTGCTCTCCTTCTCGCCGCTCATGCCGAAAGTATTCGACTAAATCACGCGAGTCATGTTCAAGAAAATCACCTGGATACTTTCCGCCGTACTACTCGCCGCGCTGGTCGCGGGGGCCTTGTGGTGGCTATACCAGCGAGAACAGGACGAAAAAATCATGGCAGAAGCCTTCATCCCGGACAACTCGGCCATCGTCTTCCGCGTCCGCGACGACGCGCGCTTGCCCGCTGGCCTACCCGTCGCGTTGGCGCGGGACGTGTCGCGTTTCCGCCGCGCCCCCCTCTACCGGGTGATCGACGCGTTGACGAGGGCCGGCATCGCGGACAGTGCCTCCATCACCGCCGCCCTCCGCGTCGAGGGAAAGGAAAACGTCCGCTTCCTTTACATCCTGAACCGGAACAAATTACTCTACCGTGGAGACCTCACCGGATTCCTGGAACAAAGCTTCCCCGGTGACGCCACCGCCCCGAGGGATTTCGAGGGAAACAAAATCCGCGCCCTGCTCGTCGAGAAAACAGAAGTCTATTACGCCCTGCTTGGTGGCCTCGCCCTGCTCTCCGACTCGAGGCTATACCTGGAGGACGCCCTGAAACGGGCCAACATCGAGCCGGGAAGCTCCGCTTACGAGCGGGCTTGTCACTATTTCTCGTCCGCCGCCGGGGTCAACGTCTTCCTGAACGCCGACTGTTTCAACGAATTACTACCGCTCTACATCAAAAAGTACACCGGTGGCGCGGGCATCCCGGCGTTCGCGTGGGGCGCGCTGGACGGCTATCTCGCCCCGGAGGGGGCTACCTTCAACGGTTTCCTGCATCCCGGCGAGCAAATCCGTTCTTTCCCGGGCGTCTTGCGGGGGCAACGCGCCGCCGAAACGCGCCTGGACGGCGTCTTGCCGGCAGACGTGAAAGCGGTAAGCGCCTTGCGATTAAGCGACACGAGAAAGTACCTCGAAGACCTGGATACATACCGCGCCGCCGCGAAAATCGACGAGACCGTGGCAAAACGAAAAAAAGAATACGCCCGCTGGTTCGGGGCCGACGCGGAAAAAGAATGGCAAGAACTTTTCCGCGGCGAGATCGCCAAGGGCGTGATGGAAATTAGCCCGGACGGCGAGGAAGAAGGCGTGATAGTCATCCACTTGAAATCCGGAAGCAAGGGCGAGCGTCTTTTGCAAGAGATGATCGCGCGGCACGCCCGGCAAACAAACGCGGCGGCAGACTCGGCGCGATACATCTACCGCGTCGACCAGAAGCAGGTGGTCTATCACGCCATGCCCGCCACCGATTTCTGCAGCGTGACGTGGGGAGAGATCTTCGACGGGATGCCGGCGCGATACGCCTTCATCCAGGAAAATTACCTCGTCCTGGCCTCCTCGCGCCTTGCCGTGCAGCGCTTTACCAGGGACTATCTCCGGCGATCGAGCGTCAGGGACATGGCGTGGTACAAGCGGGTCAAGGAGCGACTGGGCGTGAATCACAACTGGATGCACGTCGCCGCGACCGCACCGGTGCTCCCACTTTACCGGAAGCAAGCCCGGGGAGAATGGGCAAATTACTTGCGGGTCAACGGGGAACGCCTGGCCGGGATCTCCGCCTGGGGATACCAGTGGAGCGGCGAGGAGGGAATGCTTTACACCTCCATCGCGGCCGGGACGGAAAAAGTCGACGAGCGGGAAACGCGGGTAATGTGGCAGACAAAATTGGACGCTGACATCGCCTTGAAGCCCGCCATCGTGAAAAATCACGTCACGGGAGAACGGGAATTACTGGTCCAGGACAAGGCGAACACCCTCTACCTGGTCAGCGACGTCGGGCTGGTATTGTGGAAGTTACCCGTGCAGGGAGAGATCAATAGCGAAATCTACCAGGTGGATTTTTACAAGAACGGCAAGTTGCAATACCTCTTCTCTACCCCGACGCACCTCTACCTGGTCGATCGCAACGGCGCCTATCTACCCCGCTACCCGTTGCCGTTGAGAAGTCGTTGCGAGGTGGGAATCACGCTGTTCGATTACGATAACAACCGCGATTACCGGGTCGCCGCGCCCGGCGCGGATCGCGCTCTTTACCTGTTCGGCCTGGACGGCAACCCGGTCAAGGGATGGGAAATGCCAGCGGTAGAGAACACGCTGGTATCCAGGTTATACCATTTCAGGATCGAGAACCGCGATTACCTGGTCGTCCTCGATCGAGGCCGGTTGTACATGCTCGACCGGCGAGGAAAACGACGGGTGAAGGTGGAACAGCTATTCGACGCGGCCGCGAACACGCCCTTGTACCTGAGCCGTCGACAGGGGAAACCGGTGGTGCTCTTTGCCGACGCGCGCCGGCAGGCATGGTGGGTTGATTTCGAGGGAAATACAGGGTCATGGAAACACGGGGATAGTGCCGCGCCGTATCACCTGAACGTGGGGGACGTCAACGCCGACGGCCTGGACGAATGGATATTCGCGGCGGGAGGAACGCTCTCGATTCACGACAACCAGGGCCGCGTGATCCAGGAAAAACGCTGGGACGACGCCACCCTGGGTTTCCCCTACATCTATCGTTTTTCCGCGCGGGACGCTCGCGTCGGGATGCTGGACAGCGCGGGGGGGAGACTGTTGCTCCTGGACAAGAAACAAGCTGACACGCAAGGGTTCCCGCTCCCCGGCGCCACGCCTTTTTCCATCGCTTTCCACGGGGGAGACGGGGAGGCCGCCGCCGGTTTCTATCTCTTTACCGGCGCGCCGGACGGATACCTGTTGAAGTACCGCGTGCAAGATTAGGCGCGCCGAACGCGATCACACGGGCTAAAACACTCGCTTTTCTAACTCGAAATCCCGTCTGTCTAATTAGACAAGCGACTTGTCTAATTAGATTT